>JBKPBV010000040.1:0-12057 GCA_046727055.1 Actinomycetota bacterium
ACCTCGGCTGTGCACGGACTCGTCGCCGAACAGGAGGATGACCTCGTCGGACTCGCGCACCCGGTCCTCCATTCCACCACCTGGTCCACGCAACCGACCTGCTACCTAGAAGACCTCTATGTCGCCAAACAGTGGCGCGGCGGTGACGTCGCACGCCGGCTCATCGACGCCGTCTACACATTCGCCGACGGGTTCGGCGTCGCCAGCGTCTACTGGCTCACCCAGGAGTACAACGGCCCGGCACGCTCCCTCTACGACACTGTTGCCCATCGGACATCGTTCGTCGTATACCAGCGCTGAGTTTGTCCAAAGATTCCGGGCGGTACTGCCGACGCCGGCGGCCGCCCTAGGCCGATCCGCTGCCCTACGCCAAGGCCAGGGTGGTTGCCGTGCCCGGCATCCCCCAGGTCGACCGGTCCACGCCGAAGCGTAAGTCTCAACAGCAGAGTCGTCGTGGCGGCCCGACCAAGATCAACAAGGAAGTGATCCAGACTGTTACCGGCTCTTCGGATTTGAGCGTGGTGGGCAGTCAGTTGGATCCGGCGTGTTGATCAGAGTGAGGGCGTCGGGTCCTTCAGGATCGGTCGCGACTAACCAACTGATCTGCGAAGGGCCCGACGGTGCCTCACTCTATTTGTGGTTCGGGCGCGCGTTGGTGCGCCCGGGCCGATGCGATCGATGTTCCCGACGTGCATGTCCTTGAGGTGGAGGTCGACGACAAGCAGCGCCTAGTGCTCACTGTGGAGTCCGGCCGGCTGGAGGCGGCCTGCCCGACCTGTGGGGTGTTGGCGGTCAGCCACGGCCGCCGGGTCCGGGTGCTGCACGATGCGCCGTGCTTCGGTCGGGTCACCTTGCTCCGCTGGCTGGTGCGGATGTGGCGGTGCCCAGAGCCCGTGTGTGCCATGGGTAGCTTCAGCGAGGCCCACGACGTGGCGCCGCCGCGTACGACGCTCACGGCGCGAGCGGTGCGTTGGGCAACAGACGCGCTCAGCTACGACGACACCACCGTCTCGGCGTTGGCCCGGCACCTCGGAGTGGACTGGCACACCTGCTGGGATGCGGTCGAGGTCGAAGCCAAGGCCCGCGTCAATGATCCCCACCGGCTGAGGGGCGTGAGGACTCTCGGCGTCGATGAGCATATTTGGCGGCCGTCGCGGATCGGGGTCGACCGGGCCGCCACCATTATCGTCGACCTGACCCGTGACCAGGCCGGATGCCTGGACGCGCGGCTCCTCTAGGCCGTCGTCGGCCGCTCCGGCACCGTCTACAAACGATGGCTTGACGCCCAGCCGAGCGGTTTCCTCGCCGACATCGAAACCGCCGCGTTGGATCCGTTTCGTGGCTATGCCAACGCCATCCGCGATGGACTACCCGACGCCGTCGCCGTCTTGGACGCCTTCCATGTCGTGCGGCTTGGCACCCAGGTCGTCGACGAGGTCCGGCGCCGCGTCCAACAGGACACCTGGGCCGCAGCGGCCACAAGCACGACCCGCTCTACAAGATCCGCGGGCTGCTCCGCCACGGCGTGGAACACCTCACCGAGCGCCAACGGGCCAAGATCAGCCGCTGCCTCGACGCCGGCGACCCACGCTGCCCCGGCGAAAGGCCGCGAGATCGCGCGGAAGGTGCTCGACAGCTTCCACACCTGCCCCATCCCCGAGGTGGCTCGGCTCGGCCGCACCCTCCGTGCCTGGCAAGCCCAAGTACTGGCCTACTTCGACACCTCAGGCGTCTCCAACGGCGGCACCGAAGCCATCAACCTGATCATCGAGAAGGTCCGGCGACTGGCCCACGGCTTCGGAGACTTTGATCATTATCGACTGCGGATCATGCTCGCCGCCGACGGACGCCGGCCACACAGAACCCGACCAAACCATGCTTAACTCCGAAGACCCCCGTTACCTCGAATCAAGCAGCAGTTGTGGCCAGCCTCAGTCGTGATCGCACTGCCCGTCATGCTTCTGCGTTGAAGTTGCCGACGAGCGAATGCGCGAAGGGCTCGAATACCCCTGAGAACCCAAGTCCACGACCACCTGGCCCCCCGAGCATGCCCGTGGCTAGCCCCCGACAGCCAGCCAAGCCAGTGCTCGCAGGGCGGTGTGTCAAGGGTGGGCAGCGAATGCACAGCCGCGTAGAGGGTGTCCTTGGACACCTAGCTCGGAGGCCGCCGTGACTCTGTCAGGGAGCCGAAGTCCCCGACCACGGGAGAAAAGGAAGACACTGATGGCCGGGCCAATGGTCACTCGCGCAATGAAAACCACGCTCTGACTGGGGTCTCAACGGTGGGCGATACTGGGTTCGAACCAGTGACCTCTTCGGTGTGAAGCACCCCAGATGGGCGTCGATTCCTATGCCCGGAGCGCGGAAGCTTCCAGGATCGTCCAGGCGCGGTTGCCGATTTGCGCCGCGATAGTTACTCAGTTCGTTACTCACTATGGCGCGACCTCGGCACCTCGTCTGATCCATCTGATGCTAGAAGTCGGCCTCACCCCGCGCGGACCTGATCAGCAACTGCGCCACGAGCAGGTTCGGCACCCAACACAACCAAGCGATCACCCGGTAAGAGTCGGTGTAATCCAGACCGGCGATCTGCGAAATCGGGATGTATATCCGCAAGGTGACGGCCGCGAACGCCAACGCGAAGGACCGCGTCATCCAGCGCTCGTGGGTCAGGTAGTCCCGCCGCCGGACCGCGCGCCACGCCCAGACCGTGGAGAACAGCCAGGCACTAGCCAAGCTGAGAAATCCGAACCCTGCCACCAGCCCGCTAGTCGTGAACAACGCGATCGAACCGCCCGCCAGGCCGCCAATGATGCAAGCCGATAGGTAGATCCGACCCAGCGTCCGATGCACCATCGGAAACCGCCGGCGCAACGGTCGCAAAAACTGGAAAGGGCCCGTAAGCAGCGCAATCGCCGAGGCCACGATGTGGGTCCGCAGTGCGATGGCGGTAGGGAAGCGGTTCGCCGCAACCTGCTCGGGTACGAAAGCGAAACCAGTGGCAACGAGGAACACCGCGTATGCGCCGACCAATATCGACGTCACAGTCACCACGGCCCAACCAATCCGCCGAGGCACAGGCCAAGATCGGCGGGCCAGCGGCGGGAACTCGATGCCGCGCACGTCGGCGGGAATATCACTCATGCAGCCACTCTTCTCCGTTGGTTCAATGCCAGGCGACTGACGATTTCGCCGGCTGGACTTGACGGGCTGACAGGACCGTTCGGTGGCTGGCATCAGAGTGGCATCGAATCATCGGGCACCTTTGTAGGGGCGTTGGGTGCAAGCCGCACTGGCGCCAGCGTTGTCACCAGGTCATCGCGATGTGCAGGAAGTCGTTGCTGACAGTGTGCGCCGCCGGCATCGAGCCGAGTGCTGGCGGCCCATGCCCCAGAGGACACCTCCGAAGCAGTACCACAGAGCCCACGAAGCCAGTCCGCGCGACCAGGAGGCCTCCACAGCCAGACTGACGAGGCCGGCTCCCAACGCGAGAGCGCCAACTCCTTCGACGATCACGGCAGGTATGAGGAAGATCTCAGTCCATGTGCCAAATCCAGCGGTATGGGGACGCCCATGTGCGCGATCGCGCCGCTTGCGAAGAGCACGAAATCAGCGACGAGGAGCGAGTAAAGAGTCCGATCTTTGCTGTGCGGCCCAGGTCGCCCAGTCGTGTCAAGGCAGCCGGGAGTGCCAAGATCATAACGTCGAGGAGTAGGTTCGACGCGGAGGACCTCCGCACCGAACGAAATCGGCGCCTCTGCCGAGCGAGGCAATCATGGGGCAGGGAACAGACGTCGTTACGACGGGTTCGGTCGTGTCCGCTGACGGAACGAGGATCGGCTATCGGCGGTTGGGCCAGGGGCCGAGCGTGATCTTGTTGCACGGTGGCGTAAACGCGTCGCAGCACATGATCAAGCTTGGACGTGCGCTTGCCGACGCGTTCACGGTGTACCTGCCCGACCGGCGAGGTCGAGGGATGAGTGGCGCGTTCGGGCCCGCCTACAGCATCCAACGCGAGGATGAGGATCTTGCCGCGATGGTCGAGCACACCTCCGCCGAGTGCATCTTTGGACCGGCCAACGGTGGCCTGTTCGCCCTTCATGGAGCCCTCGGGCTCGGGCAGGTCCGGAGGGTGGCCGCGTACGAACCGCTACTGCTGCGGGGTGGACCCGACGATGTGGCCATCCGGCGCACGTTCACCACGATGCAGCAGATGATTCGGGGCGGGCGCATGGGCGAGGGAATCATGTTCTCGATTCACGAGAGCGTGGATCGGGAGATCCGGCGCGGGCACATGTCGAGCTGGGTCGGCACTGCTGTGCACGCGTTCCCGTCTCGTCTCGGAGCTGGCTTAATCGACCTGATGCTGCGCCACCAACGTCCCCGCTCCGGAAACGTGGCCTGGCGGGAGCTGGTGGACAGCCTGCCCACAGAGCTGGACCCGGTGCTGGACACCGAGGGAACCCTGGAGCAGTACCGGCAACTCGACGCTCAGGTGCTGCTGATGTACGGCAGCGAGACAGACCCCATGTTCGTCAACTGCGCCGAGGCACTACACGCGGTACTACCGCACTCGACAGTCCTGCGGCTGCCAGGCCTTAACCACGACTCAGCACAGACCTACGGCAAGCCGGACACGATCGCTGCCGCGCTGCGGCTGTTCTTTGCGCAACGAATGACCTGACCGCCAAGGGTCGGCACTACCTTCATCTAGACGACGCGATCGGGCCGATCCGGGGCAGATCTGCCGGTGCTCGGCGCCCGGCAGGCGCAGGCCGGGGCGAGCGCCTCGAGCAGCGCGACCTGGTTCGCGGGCAGGTCCATATGGCTGCTGCCGGTGCTGGAGGGCGGCGAACTCGACGGCATGCACGCCACCGTCGGCTGAGACCGCGACGCGAGCATCGAAGTCGCCGCCGGCCACCGACCCGTCGACGATGGTCGACCCGGCTGCGGCCTGGGGTGTGGCCCGGACCTGTGCGTCCAGCACCAGGGCGGCAATGGCCAGGGTGACGGCCAGCTGAGGCCGACGAGCCTGACGACCAGAGGCGGGCTGGGACGAGCAGGCCAAGTCGGTGACCGGCATGGTCGAGCAGCCGGCCAGGGTGATGCGGATCGGCAACATGATCCGCCGGCTACTGCAGGAGGTGGGCACCGCGGACGACGCCGGCCGGCCGCGGCTGCGCAGGATCCACCAGGCCTCGGTCACCGAGCTCAAGGAGGGCCTGGCCCCTGAGCTGGTCGAGGAGCTGGAACGGATCACATTGCCGTTCACCGACGACGCGATCCTCTCCGACGCGGAGCTGCGGATCGCGCGGGCACAGCTGGTCAGCTGGCTGGAGGGGCTGTTCCACGGCAGACCGCCCTGTTCGCCCAGCAGATGGCGGCCAGGGCCCGGCTGGAGCTAAGGCGCCGGGCGTTGCCGCCGGGGTCGGTGGGCTGACCCCGCCGCAGCCGGGCGGGCGCCGCGCGAGGGCAACGGCGGGATGTACCTCTAAGCGTGGGGTGTACCCCGCAACGTGGTCCGGATGCTGCCGGTGCCGTACTCGCCGGTGACCACCAGCGCGGCGACCGCGAGCAGCGGCAGCTAGGCGAGCACGGCGCCATCGGCGGCCACCCGGGTGGCCGTCATGGCGATGTCGTAGCCGGTGGCGACGCTGGCCGCCACGGACGCGGCGACCACCAGACACATCAAGACCATCAGCACGACCGCGGTGGCGGTCGCGCCCCAGGTGAACCGGAGGGAGCGGAGGTTGATCCACTCGGTGTGCAGCGTGGCGATCATCGCGCAGCCTGCGTCTCGTCGAGCCCGGCCGGGCCGCTGCCGTGCTCGAGCTCACCGGCGGTGAGCTCGAGGAAGACCTCCTCGAGGGAGGCGGACCGGGTGGTCAGCTCGTGAAGCGGAACGCGTACGCGGAACGCCAGGGCCCCGACCTGCTCGAGGGTGGTCCCGGTGACCACCAGGGTCTCCGCGCCCGACCGCTCGACCGTCACAGTCGGTCTCGAGGTGGTCCGCGAACCGGTCGGCATCCGGCGTCCGGATGCGGACCGCCGAACGCGAGGACCAGTCGATGACCTGGTCCGGGGGCGCGTCGGCGATCATCCGCCCGCGGCCGAGCAGCACCAGGTGGTCGGCGGTCTCCTGCATCTCGCTCAGCAGGTGGCTGGAGACGAACACGGTCCGCCCCTCGGCGGCCAGCGACCGCATCAGCCCACGGATCCAGCGGACGCCGTCGGGATCGAGCCCGTTGACCGGCTCGTCCATCAGGAGCACGGGCGGGTCCCCGAGCAGAGCCGTGGCGATGCCGAGTCGCTGGCGCATGCCCAGCGAGAAGGTCTTCACCCGCCGACCGGCCACGTCGGACAGTCCCGCCATCGCCAGCACGGCGGCGACCGGGTCCGCGGGATCCGGTTGCTGGCCGCGATGGCGGCGAGGTGCGCGTACGCGGTCCGGCCGGGGTGGGCGTCGTCGGCGTCGAGCAGGGCGCCGACCTGGCGCAGCGGGTGCCGCAGCGCGGCGTACGGTTGCCCGTCGATCAGGGCGACCCCGCCGACGACCGGTCGAGGCCGACGATCATCCGCAGGGTGGTCGACTTGCCGGCGCCGTTGGGGCCGAGGAAGCCGGTCACCCGGCCCGGCTGGATCTGCAGGGTGAGGTCGTCGACCGCGATCCTCGGCCCGAAACACTTGGTCAGTCCGGTCAGGGCGATCATCGGATCTCCTCCGCCACCGGGTACGGCCGGCCGCCGGGTGCCTCGGCGCTCTCGGCGAACAGCGGCTGGGCGACGCCGGTGAGGTGCAGGTCGAAGAACGCGCCTAGGTAGGCCCGCTGAGCGGCGAGCGCCGCCGTCGGGTCGACGACGCCGATGGCCTCGCGGACTGCGGTGCGGTCGAGGGCCACCGAGGCACCCAGCTGGGGCAGGACCGACTACAAATCGGTGAAGCTCTGGTGCTCGCCGTCGGGAAGGTAGATGTCGCGCTTCCAGCCGGTCGAGGCGGCCCAGAACGCCGCCCAGTCGGCCGAGCCGCCCTGGTGATGGGGCCGCGGGCTGTCGCCCTCCGTCCCCGCGCCCATCAGCAGGAACGGTCGGTCGACGCCGACGGCCGCCGCGCGGCCGACGTCGAGGTTCATGCTGCCGTCGAGGTTGGCGCCGGCGTCGATCCGCCGTTCGGTCAGCATTGTCTCGGCGACGAGGCGAACCCGCCGAGGGAGTGGCCGAACATCCCGACCCTGTCGAGGTCGAGCCGCGCCGGGAGCCCGTCCGGGATCGGCCGCGCCTGGGCATCGGGGTTCTGGCCGGCCTGAGCGCCTCGAGGGTGTCGAGGACGAACCGGACGTCGCCGACGCGGGCGGCGAGCGCGTCGGCCAGGGTGAGGTCGCGATCCTGGGACCTGCCACCGTCGGGGTACTCGATCGGCGCCTGGCCGGGATGGTCGAGGGTGACGAGGGCGTAGCCGTGGGCTGACCACGTCCTCGACGAGGGTGGTGCTCAGCATTCGCGGCATGCCGCCACCCGGGGAGTAGAGGATGACCGGCCACCGGCCGGGGCTCGGATCGGGCCGGGCCCGGGTCTGCGCGTGGCTGCGGGCTCCGACGAAGTCCACCTGGCCGCGCTGGATCCCCACCTCGGCCGAGCTCTGGTCGTAGAAGGCGGCGATCCGTTTCGGCAGGTAGGGCGACGCGGGCGCTCCGGGCTGGTGCTCGGCGGGATACCAGAGGCTCACCATCAGCTCCCGCGGTTGCGAGCTCGATCGGTCGGGGCGCGTCCGGCCCGGATCCACGAGCAGCAACTCCAACGTCCCCACCGCTCGAGGGCCGGTCGGCGCCGGCAGCGCCAGATCGGCCGGCGGTGCATTCGCCGTCGCTGGACCGCAGCCGGGATCGTCACGGTCGCCGCGGTCGCCAGCAGCGTTGCCGCTCCGACGGCGACCACACTCCTGGCCACCGCGTACGGGTAGGCCGGGCTCATAGATCACCACACTGGTCGCCCGCGCGGGACCGGGCTACTGGTGGCTCCGCTGGCTAGACCCTGGCAACCGGCTCGGAACTCGCCGAAGAGATCCGGACCGAGTGAGCCGGATGCCCGTCGGATACGTGATCAGGTCAGAGCGACCGAACGACGGCCGCCAGGAGACATCCCGCTGCCTCGACCAACCGGTTCCGCGCCGAAGCCCTGCTGCGTTGAGCTCGCCTCGGTGTTCCAGAACCCCCTGCTGGAGGAGCCGATGGGCGCTGACGCCACGGTCCCGATGCGCCAGCAGTACAACGCCTGGTCGCCCAGGCCCAGGCCACCTGCCTGGACTGCCCGTTGATCGAGCGCTGCCCGTACGCCGCGGTCGTCGGGCACGACGTCGCCGGGTACGTCGGCGGCACCACCCCCGCCGAGCGGGCCCGGATCCGGCGGTCGCCGCGGGTCACGGTGACGCCGGAGGACTTCGACGCGCTCGCCAGCGTCACCGGAGGGCACCGTCAGGTCGACCACGACGAGGTCGTCCGGATGCGGCACGCCCACCCCGACGAGAGCCTGGAGACCCTGGCCCACCGGCGCGGCTGCGCTCTCCATGGTGAAGCGGCACCTGCGGCGCGAACAGCGCAACCCAACCGTACGAGTCGCCGGGGTTGAGGCCGTCGATGCCGGCCGTCCCAGAGCCCATCCACACTCCGGGGGTCTCGCCGCGTTCGGTGTAGTAAGACGCCAACCCGAGATAGCTCTTCTCGGTGGCGTCCAAGGCGGCGACCTGCCTGGTCAGATTGTCGTACCCCGACCCGGCGGTGAGCTTGTGGATGCTCAGGGTCACAACCCCAGAAGCCGCAACGCGCTGCTGCGGCGGTCAGGTCGGCGGCGAGGGAACGGGAAATGCAAAGAGGTGTGTGGCACATCGAATCTTGAAATCGGGCGGGGGTACGCGAAACCGCTGGAGATCGTCGTGATGACCGCTGGAGTGGTCGGCAGCTGCTTACGGGGAGTGAAGGGCGGTGTCGATGAGGGGAGATGTGATGAGTAAGCAGTTGATGAGGCAAGCGGCGCGGCGGTCGGCATTGGATGCCCAGGCCGTACTGCGCAAAAAACGTGTCGACCGGGAACGCCGGCTCGAAGCTCTGGCGGTCACCGTGCTCACCGCACTCGGTGAACGCGATGCCCTGGTCCAGGACGCTGAGCGGCGCGCTGGGCAGGCGCTGAAGACGATGACCGACGACGAAGGACTGTCGGTGCGCGAGGCGGTCGACTGGTGCGGCAGCGGCGTGACGGTGCGGGAGGTCACCCGGCAACGCCAACTCGCGCACGACCCGCCGGGCGGCAGCAGCCGATGAGCGCGCGACGCATCCACCGCCTCGGCCACTCGCCCAAGCCATCAAAGCATCCTCGGCGCTGCGGCCGCGGCGCTCTACGTGCGGCTCAACGGTCTGATCCAAGAGAGGCGACACGTGCACTGTCCTGCGGCCACGGTGCACCGCCCCGTGGAGGGTGAGGTAGCCGAACCGGCGATGCTCACGGCATGATCAGAGCCACTCAGCGGCACGAATTCAGGACGGAAACGATTCCGCTGGGGCTTGATTGAGCTAATAGCGGGAGGTGCCACATCACCAGCGAAGTGACCATCAGACCGATCCGAATCGACGACCGGGAACGCTGGGAGCCGCTATGGCAGGGTTATCTCGACTTCTACCGGGCCGTGCTCACGCCAGAGGTAACCGAGCGGACCTGGGCGGCGCTGTGCGACCCGACCTCGGCGGTTCACGGACTCGTCGCCGAACAGGAGGATCACCTGGCCGGGCTCGCGCACCTCGTGCTCCATCCCACCACCTGGTCAACGCACCCGACCTGCTACCTGGAAGACCTCTATGTCGCCAAACAGTGGCGCGGCGGCGACGTCGCACAGAGGCTCATCCACGCCGTCTACGCATTCGCCGACGGGTTGGGCCCCGCCAGCGTCTACTGGCTCACCCAGGAGTACAACGGCCCGGCACGCTCCCTCTACGACACCCTCGCCCATCGGACATCGTTCGTCGTATACCAGCGCTGAGTTTGCCGGAAGATTCCGCGCGGTACGCCGAGCGGCGGCTGCCATGGGCCGATCCGCTGCGCTACGCCAAGGCCGAGATCGCGGTGTTCGCCGGCTTCCCCAGCTCCCACGGTCCACGCCGCGGCACGAGTGTCGACCGAAGGCAGAGTCGTCGTAGCAGCCCGACCAAGATCAACAAGGAAGTGATCATCATGGGTCGGGCCGCGGCCAACATACACGGGGGTGGCCGAGCGCGCTCGAAGCTGCGACCGCCACCATTCTTGGCGATGCCTTAGGGAAATCGCAGGACGACAGGTTTTCCACAGATATGCGCTGTTCGTGCCGTCTGGCCTCCTTTCTGGCTCGATGGCGATGCGTGTCGGGCAACGGGAGGGTGAATGAGCCGGCAACGGATGGATGCTGACACCGCGGAGACAGTGGCCGGGGTCGTCCGGCTTTTGCGTCGCGCCGCTGAGCTCGTCTGGGCGGCTGTCGACGCCGAGCCTGCCGGGTCGCCTCGACAAGTGCTCGGGTAGGCATCGACCTGGCTGCGGACGAGGCGCGGAACCTGCTTCCGGACGCGACTCCGGTCCACGGGCCGGTGCCGGTCGGGGATGAACCCGCCGGTCTCCTACGGTCGGCTGAGCAGCTCCTGCATCGCATGACCACCCCGGGGGCCGGCGCCGGGCTGCATGGCCTGCGGACGCAGGTGGTCGACCTGGTGTGGGAGGCGAACACCGGTGTCGGCGGCTAACTGGCACACAATCCGGGAGCTACTCGCCGACAGCGACGAGCTGGCCCGCGAAACCCTCCTCGACGAAACACCCGATCACGCGCCGGCCATAGTGAGGAGCTGGAACCAGCTCGTCGGGTCAGTCGCCGAACTCTGGGCCGCATTGCCTTCGGCGCCGGACAGCCCGTCGGAATTGGATCCGATGGAGCGGTTGCGGGCAGTCGGGGATGCGATCGGCCGCAGCGTCACCGCCGGACACTGGGCAGGGCACGGACCGACCGACGAACGACTGACGCAGGTCGCCGACAACCTCCCCCGCGCACGGCACATGGTCGAACCGCACAGCCGGCCTTACCAGCAAGCGGCCGTGGAAACGCAGCGCGACATCCAAGATCTTCACGACCAGGTGATGCACACCTTGTATGTGGCAGCACACGGGACGGCTGTCGCACTCGGCGCGCACGTCGCGGACCTGCAGCACCGGCTGGCGGCTGGAGAGCGCCGGCGCAAGCCGTTGGCTGAGCGGCCAACCGCCCTGGAGATCACCGCAGCCCAGGACATGATCGCAAGGTTCGACGGGTTCGAGCAGGTCGCCGGCGCGTACCTGTTCGGGCTGCCACCCACCTTGAGAGAAGCGGCACCGGCCGCAAGGCTCGAGACAGCGCTGGCTGGCTGGGAGGTTCAGGCGCACCGCACCCTGGCCGCCAATCCGGATCCGGCCGATCTGGTCCGCGTGACCCGCGTACAGGCACTCATCACCAGCACTGCCGGCATCCTGACCGAAGCCGTCGCGCGGATGGGCAATATCGACAACGACATCATGCGGCGGCTGGCACCTGCGCTGGAGGCCAACCAGGTGGCATGGAGCCGGGCAGCGAAACGCTGGGGGGAACTCACCAACCCAGCTAGCCGCACCGACCCAGCGCTGGTCGGCGCAGCCCGCGAGGTCCGCGCCGCGATCGCAGCTGCCGCCACCACCACCCCGACCGGATGGGCCACACCCGAGCAGCTCGCCAGCCGCCTCGACCTCCCCAAAACGGTCAAGACCCTTCATCTCAGCATGGTCGCCTCCGTCGACATCGCCTACGTCGTCCGCGACACCGCGGCCGACCACCCCGGTCTGACCGCTCCGGCACGCATCATCGGCATGAGGGCCCAGGGGGAGGCGGAGATAGCGATCGAGCTGGCATTCGAGGACGCGGTGGAGGCGGTGCTGTTGACCACCGACCGGCGGGACCGGTTGGACGCCGCGATCGAGGCCATGGCCGCCGACAGCAGCTATACCCCGCTGGTGCGTCGGCTGTGCTGCCTGCGCGGCATCT
>JBKPBV010000041.1:0-5162 GCA_046727055.1 Actinomycetota bacterium
CCCGCGATCCCAGCTGGGCGAGTACGTCGGCGGGCACGTCTTTCGGGGTCGGAGTGACAAAGAAGACGCCGACACCCTCCGAGCGGATCAGCCGCACGGTCTGCGCGATGGCATCCAGGAACGCCTTGGAGGCGTCGTCGAAAAGCAGGTGGGCTTCGTCGAAGAAGAAGACCAGCTTCGGTTTGTCGACATCCCCGACCTCGGGCAGCTCTTGGAACAAGTCGGCGAGCAACCACATCAGGAACGTGGAGAAAACTGCGGGCCGGTCCATCAGGTTGGGCAGCTCCAGCAGCGAGACCACGCCGCGCCCATCCCGCGTCACGCGTAACAGGTCGGCCGTGTCGAACTCGGGCTCGCCAAAGAACGCCTCGGCGCCTTGATCGGCGAAGTTGATCAAGGTGCGCAAGATCACACCCACCGTCGACGCGCTCAGGCCGCCGATGTTCTTCAGCTCCGCTTTGCCCTCATCGCTGGTGAGGTGTGTGAGCACCGCCCGCAGATCCTTGAGGTCCAGCAACGGCAGCCCAGCGTGGCCGGCGTAATGGAAGACCAGACCCAACGAGGACTCCTGCACGTCGTTGAGTCCAAGGACCTTAGACAGCAACACGGGGCCAAACGAGCTCATGGTCACCCGAAGCGGCACGCCGTTGCCCTGCCCGCCGAGAGCGAAGAACTCCGTCGGGCAGGCTTTTGGCTGCCAGCTCTGGCCGATCTTTTGGGTGCGCGCAAGCAGCTTGTCGTTTGGCTGTCCCGGGGAGGCAATGCCGGACAGATCCCCTTTGATATCGGCGGCAAAGACCGGCACACCGGCGGCTGAGATCTGCTCGGCGATCTGTTGCAGCGTCTTGGTCTTGCCCGTGCCCGTCGCACCCGCGATCAGCCCATGCCGGTTCAGCATGCTCAACGGGATACGGACGGCAGCAGTCGGAACCGCCACGTCGTTCTCCATCAGGACGCCGAGCTCGATGGCCGGCTCGTCGAAGGTGTAACCCTGAACGATCCGTTGCACGTCCTCGGAAATTTGCTGCGCGACCGGCCCGCTCATGGCCAAATCGTAACGACGCACCGTGGAGTTGCCTGAAGAAACTTGACTAGAGTGTCACAGTGATTTTCAAGCGCGTCGGAGACGTACGCCCGTATCCAGATCATGGTTACGTCCAGAAGCAGTGGGCGGCCATCGCCCCGCACCAGGTGCGCTTGGACCAGCTCGTCACCACGAAGCGGACGTTGGACCTGGAAGCGCTCCTGGAAGAAGACTCAACCTTCTACGGGGACCTCTTTGCCCACGTCGTGTCGTGGCGCGGAGAGCTCTACCTCGAGGACGGGCTGCATCGCGCGCTGCGCGCGGCCCTGCAGCAGCGGCAGACCATGCACGCAAGAGTGCTTGACCTGAAGTAACGCCGAACTCCAGGTAGGCTCACCGCACGGGGGGTAGTCGGGCACGGGAGGAGCTCGGGGAACTCACGCATCGGGGCCGCTGCGGAGGTAAAGGAGTTCGGCATTGATCGGTCGGATCTTCCGTGTGGCACGAACCCCGGTCACGCTCCTGATCTTGTTCGGTGTGCTCTTGTACGGCGCATGGTGGGGCTACAGCAACATCATCAAACCGATCCCGCCGCTCCCTCCGGTGCCGTGCGTCGACCAGCTTGTCGAAAAGGGTGAGCTGAAGAGCAACCAAGTCGTGGTGCGGGTCTACAACGGCGGCGATCGCAAGGGCCTGGCTGCCGATGTGGGCCGGTCGTTGCGAGGCAGAGGGTTCCGAGTCACGCTGACCACCAACACCGTAGAGAAGATCAAGAAGACAGTCATCGTCGGCGCAGGTAAGGACAATCCCGAAGTGAAGTTCGTCAAGACGTTCTTCAAGGAGGCGCAGGTTCGCGCCGACAATCGGGTTGACCGTACGGTGGACGTGCTGGTTGGCAACAAGTACGGCGGATTCAACAAGAACGCCAAGACCACTTATCAGGTGGACACCAACACTGTTTGCTTGCCATCCCAGTCACCGAGCCCAACTCCGGCCCTGGGCGGCTGATTCGAGGTTCGTCCTCCCTGAATTTGTGTCATCAGCGCGCTTTTCCGTGGCCCCGCTAATCAGATGCTGTCGTCCATTGACCAGCGGCCGGCCGATACCCCGAGCAAATCGCGCGCATGTAGCTGACGCGCCATTGCCGTCAACGTCGAAGTAGGCGCGCTGCTCTAGGAGGAACGGGCCGCCCGCGTTGCGTAAGAAGCAACCCCTTGCCCAGGTGAGTCTCGGACTTCTCCCAATAGCGTTTGCCGTCTCACGATGGGTAACGAGTGTCGTGTGCGGCTGATCAGCCCACGCGCGCCGTGTTGAGACGGTCAAACGAGTGACTGAGACTCATTGTTCGATGCGACGCCGCACTTTCACTCCTCCGCACGCGAGCGCCAGCGCGCAAGCCGACCTCGCTGACCGACTGCTCTGAGACGTTCCTCGGTCTTGAGCCGCTGGTCCTCAGGCGTCACGATGAGTAACTCATCGCCGGCCTGGATTCGCTCCCGCCCATCTGGAAAGAAAGGCCGATCGTCGCGGATGATCAAGGACACCACGGTGTCCTTCGGCAGCCGTAGCTCGCCTACCTCAACACCGACCAGACGCGATTTCTCCGGAATGCGAACCTGCAGCAGATCGGCTGAGATCTTGTCGAGCGGTGCGACCTCTACCTCCACGTCCTGTGCCGTCGCATCGTCAACCAGCCCGAGCCGGCGAGCGACGAACGCCAGGGTCGGACCCTGCACGCAGGTAAAGACGATGACAAAGACCAGCACAACATCGAAGACGGTTTCTGCCCCGGGGACCGCCCGAGCCAACGGAATCGTGGCCAACACAATCGGCACGGCTCCGCGCAGGCCCGCCCAGGAAAGGAACACCTGATGCAGGAGCGGGATCTTGAACCACACCGCACATGCCACGACTGTGGCGGGCCGGGCAACAAGAGTCAGGAAGAGACCTGCCGTGACCGCAATCAGTGCCGCACGCGGCGTCACCCGGTCCGGGAAGGCCAACAGGCCGAGCATGACGAAGAGGCCGATCTGGGCGATCCAGCCGATTCCTTCCACAAAGGAGCGGGTCGCCGCGCGGTGGGGCAGCTGGAGGTTTCCGAGGATCAGCGCGCCCGCGTACACGGCCGCGAACCCGCTGGCATGAACGAGAGCGGCAATGCCGTACGCAAAGACGGTCCAGACCAAGATCGCAAGTGGATAGAGCCCGGAGGATGGCAGCGCCACGCGACGCAGAATCTGCGCTCCAACCCAGCCAAGACCGCCACCGATCACCAAGCCACCGAGCAGCTCGAGCACGATGAGGCCAATCAGACCGAGAATGCCGAGCTCCATGGGATCGCCTACGGCGAGCGAGCTCGCCAGCATTACCAGCAGCACACTTGGCGCGTCATTGAGACCCGACTCGGCTTCCAGCGCACCCCGCAGCGAGGACGGGATGGGAACGTTGCGGAGTACCGAGAAGATTGCGGCAGCGTCGGTTGGTGAGGTGACTGCGCCCAGCAACATGGCGATCCAGATCGGCAACCCCAGGACGAAGTGCCCGAAAAGTGTCATCAAACCCACGCTGATCCCGATCCCCACCGTGGCGAGCAAGGCCGCCAGTGCGGTCGAGGACCTGATGTCACTCCACTTCGTGGTGAGGCCGCCCTCGGCAAGAATCACGACCAGTGCAGCGAAGCCGAGCGCCTGCGCCAGATCGGCATTGTCGAATGAGATCCCGATCCCGGATTCGCCCATCGCCATACCGAGACCCAGGAACAGCAACAGGGCCGGCAGGCCGATCCGCGCGCCGATCCGGGCAGCGATGATGGCGGCGATCAAGACGACGGCTCCCACCAGAAGGATGACGTCGATCTCAATCATGCGCACATCCTTCCGGACCCACCAGGCGGCCGCGATAAGCGGATGTCCTGCGCCGAGTATGACGGAGCCGCCCGCGGCCGGCGGCCGGACTTGAAGCCCGGTGATGAGCCTCGATGGGCCTCTTTTACAGCTACGCGCGCCCGAGGTGCACACCGCCATAGCCAATCTGGCAGGCCTCCCGCAGGCAGCCCGAGCGGCGATCCGCCGATGGCGCGCGTCTTGTTCGACGACGCCTCACCTCTGTCGGAAACGCAGGTACACGTGCGTCTCTGTCACGATGCACATGTTGCAACGCGTGGAGAGCGTTAGCAGCGAACGCATACGTGCGTTTCCTGCAGGGTCAGCGTCGGTTGTCCGGTCCGTGCCATGAGCGCCTCCGCAGCCGCTGGGCCGTTCAGAGGATCTGCATGGGGGCCACGTCAGGATTCGCGCCGAGACCGGGCCCGTCGCTTGCCCTCGTGCATCGCCTGGACACGGGCGACCGGAATCGTGTGACCCTCGGCTATCAGATCAGCGTCCAGTTGCTGCGGTTGCGGCATCAGGTCCGTCCAGGGATCGCCCCCGTCCAGCAGGCTGGCCGCGTTGTGGACTGTGAAGTCGGTCGGGGCCACCTGGTCGACGTCCTCCCAGGGAACCGGAAAGGAGACCGGTGCGCCGGGCCGGATGCGCGGACTGTACGCGGCAACGACCGTGGCACCACCAACACGTGTCGAGTCAAGGAAGACCTTGCCCTCCCGCTCCTCCTTGACGAAGGCTGTTGTGCCCAGGTCCGGATCGATCCGCTCCGCGCGGGCGGCCACGGCACGGGTGGCTGCGGCCACGTCCTCCGGTGAGGATCCGACCAAAAGCGGCACGAATACATGCAGGCCTTTGGCGCCGCTCGTCTTGACTGCACCGGCCATACCCGCCTCGTCCAGCGCCTGGCGGACCAGCTGCGCAGCCTGTACGACCACTGCAAATGGCGCTCCCTCCGGTGGATCCAGATCGAGCACCAGATAGTCGGGGTGTTGCGGATGGGCGATTTTAAAGAGGGTGACGTGGTATTCAACGGCCCGTTGATTGGCGAACCAAAGCAACGTACGGCGGTCGCTACACAATGCGTACGAGACTTCGCGCCGAGACGCCTCGGCCCAGATCGACACTCGGGGCACCCAGTCCGGCGTGTACTTGGGCAGGTTCTTCTGCATAAACGGCGGCTGGCCTGGGCGGATTCGGATGACCGACAACGGCCGGTCAGTCAAGCAGGGAAGGATGCGATCCTGTACGGCGTCGAA
>JBKPBV010000042.1:0-6921 GCA_046727055.1 Actinomycetota bacterium
TGTGTATAAGAGACAGCTCCAGCCGCAGCACGGGATCCACCGCGGCGGCGCGACGCTCGTCGCCCCAGCCGGTCGCGGGCAGGCCTTCTGACGCGCTGCCCCAAAGTGTCCATGAGCTCTCGATATCGCTGCCGGCCCAGACGGATTGCCCTGCGGACGGAGTCGATCGAAGGTGTAAGTACGTGACCAGCCTCTGCCTGCGCGGTCTCAATAGACCCGTCCGCGATCCTTTCTCACATGGGTGACCTATTCGTACGGGTAACTGGATGAAAGCATCTGCGCGCCGCAACGCGTACGTCTGCGAGCCCGCCGACAGCCGGCTGCAAACGCCACGCGCCCCAAGTCCTTGAAGCAGGTGACAAATCGCGTTTCCGGCAACGCGGAAGGTCTCTTGCTGTCTGTTCGGCGATTACCTTCGTCCGAACAATCGGCTCACTGCGCACGAACCCCGGACGCTCTGATACGCGCTGGCCAGCATCCAGTAGGGCTATCGATCTTATGCATGATCAAAAAAAGGTCCACTGACCGGATACCTTGGGCTGAGTATTCGAACCTGACGAAGACCGGCAGATGGCGTCCGATCGGCGTTGAAAATCGGGGGCCCACCAGGGTCCGCAGCATACCCACGACGCTCGCAGTCCGGACCCACAGCCAGGACGGCCGTAGCCGACCAGCCCTGTACGGTTGGGCCCAGGTAAGTCATCGGCACATCTTGACGCTGCGCCAGGGCACGTTATAACCCGCAGTCAGGGACTGCCGGCTGCGCGAAGAATGGGCGACTGGACACGACTGGACATTAGATGCCAACCGCCAACGAGACGAGCTTGGTACCCACGTCCCGCCACGGCACTCTTTCCTTACGGCTGGGCAGCACTCCAGAGGACTACGCACGGTTCGGCATCGAGCCTGGAGCGATCAAGCCTCGGGAGGATGGCCTCCGCACCGACGGTGGCCCGGGCACATACGAGTGGTGGTACTTCGACGCGCACCTGGACGACGGCGCCAAGCTGGTCGTGGTCTTCGCCACCAAGGACTTCACAGTCATCGACAGGCCGTTGGCGCCGACCATCCGGATCGACCTGACGTTGCCAGACGGCGGCCCAGTACGCAAGCTCGTTGAGCTGGATCCCGAGCGGTTCTCCGCCTCCACAAACACGCGCGAGGTCCGTATCGGCGAGAACGTCTTCGGCGGCGACCTGCACACGTACTCCATTCGCGCCCACGTCGAGCGGGTCGAGGTCGATGTCACGCTGATCGGACAGGTGCCAGCATGGCGGCCCGAGACGGGACACTGGCTCTTCGGCGACCGGGGCGAGCATCTTTTCGCGTGGCTGCCGTCGGTCCCACAGGGCCGGGTCGAGGTGACGTACAGCGTTGCCGGCCGACGCAGCACCTCGACAGGCGTCGGCTACCACGACCACAACTGGGGTAACACCCCGCCGCCCAAGCTAATGCACCACTGGTACTGGGCACGCGGCGCGGCCGGCCCGTTCTCGGTGATCGCCTCGCATATCACAGCAGAGAAGCAGTACGGGTACTCCGCCCTGCCGGTCTTCATGCTGGCCCGCGACGGAAAGCTCATCGCGGACGACCATAGCAAAGTCACCTTCGATGAGCTGGGCCGTTACACCGACGCGGTGACCGGCAAGCCTGTCGGCAACGTCACCCGCTACACGTACGCCGACGGGAGTGAGCGGTACGTCATCACCTTTACGCGGCACTCGGACATAGCCTCGACGAAGCTGGTCGAGGAGCTCCCGTGGCCCAGGAAGGCGGCCGCCAAGCTCTTGCGGTTCGACGGCGCGTACCTGCGCTTCGTAGGCGAGCTTCGCCTCGAGCACTACCAGGGCAAGGCCCTGGTGGAGAGCCACGTCGAGGACGCGCTATGGGAACTCATGTATCGGCAAGGCGCGCCTCTGATACCCCGATGGCGCCGCCTGACGATGCCGAGGGAGTAGCGGTCCTGAGGTTACGGCCAGTTGTGCCGTCGAGATCGGTCCAGACTGACAACGTCTGAGCCTCGTGTTTGTAGCCCGGTCGGTCAGCGTTTGGGCCAGCCGCTCCAGCGAGTACTCACCGGTGGCGTAGAGCTCGAATGCAAGCCTGACGTACGGCGCCGCTCGTCATCGACGGCCATAGTGCAGACCTCGCGTCCGCCCGGCTGGTCACCCACGTGCCGCGGCTCGCAGCGCGACGACGTCGCTACTCAGGCGGTGACGAGCAGGCCGGTAAGGTACATGACGGCCACGCCGGTGGCCAGCCCGCCTATGACGGTGGGATCGAGCAGGCGGCCGGCGTGATCGCGAAGCGCCGGCAAGATCTGGGTGATGACCTGGGTGATCGCGCCAACGCCGACGCCAAGCAGCACGGCGGACAGTGCGGCATTGTTGACGGCAGCGCCGATGACCGCGCCGAGGATCGCGGGCGCTCCGGCAACGGCGCCGAGGCCAATCAGGGTCTTTATTGGCGGGCGTCGGTCGGTGAGAGGGGCGACAATGGCCAGCCCCTCCGTCGTGTTGTGCAGGGCGAAGCCGACGACGAGCGCCGCACCGATAGCCAGCGCGCCCACGGCGTAGGCAGACCCGATGGCCAGTCCTTCACCGAGGTTGTGCAGGCCGATACCGATAGCGATCATCAGGGCCAGTCGCCGGCTGTTGGTGGCTGCATCTTGACTTCGCTTGTGGTCGTCGAGCAAGCGATCGATCGCGGTCAGGATTAGGAACGCGAAAGCGGCTCCGAGCAATACGAGCCACGGCCCGCCGAAAGCGGCGCCGGACCGCTCGGCGAGGGCGAATCCTTCGAACGCGGCGTCGACGGCGAGGAACCCGAGCAGGCCGACTGTAAGGGCCAGCAACATCCTGACCACGCCTCGGCTGGCACGCCGGAGGACAGGCAGGACGAGCATGCCCAGCGCGACCGGGATGACGCCGACGTAGGTTCCGAGTAGCGCCATCAACCCGACCGGACCGGCACCCGGCTCCGGCGTGGCCACGGCGGCCGGGATGGTGTGTTCGATGACCAGTCCCGTCGAGGTGAGCATTGAGACGGTGTAGGGCTGCCCGGAGATGACGGGGAAACGAAGCTGCAGGGTATCGGATCCGAGACGTGCGATCGGCTCCGTGCTCCCAGTGAAGTCGACGTAGGTGTCGTTGACGAAAACCTGCGCAATCTGTACGGGGTCAGGCCCAGCGTTGCGGACGGTGATCTCGATGGAGCCAGGAGCCAGTGTCGTTCGCTCGATCGATAGCTCCTCGATCTGCGGTCCAGAGCGATCCGGGAGCAAGGCGCCACCGAAGGCGGCGAAGGCGGCGAGTACCACTGCGATGACAGCGAGCACGGTCATTACTAGCGACCACACCGGGATGCGGTCGGTGATGGATGGTCGGTGGACGGCGGTCACGGCACCCCGTCTTCGACGACATCGAAGAACCCCATCCATCCGAGATCGGCGAACTCCGTCTTGTGGGCGTGGAACATGAACTGTCCCCGGTTGGGGAACCGCAGCTCGCAGATGCCCCGCTGCCCCTGGCCTTGGATGACGGTGTCGGTGAATTCCGTCGGCTCGAGGCGGGTGCCGGTCGGATAGTAGTCGAAGAAGTTGCCGTGCAGGTGGAAGCTGTTGATCGGGTCGTATTCGAGGATGTTGACCAGGTAAATGCGCACTAGCTTGCCGCGACCAACCCGAATCGGGTCGTTCATGTAGACGAATGGGATGCCGTTGACTGCGTACAGCTGATTGCCCTGCCCATCGAAGGTGGTGTTGTAGCCGTGTTGCACCAGCACCAACTCGTCAGCCGGCGGGCGCCCGGCCTTCGGATCGACGATGAACGTGCCGTACATGCCGCGGGCGATGTGCTCAGCCAATGGCCCTACGTGACAGTGGTAGAGATGCAGTCCGAAGGGTTCGGCGTCGAAGGTGTATGTGAACTCCTCGCCGGGGGAGATGATCCCGCGGGCGACCATCGGCACGCCGTCCATCTCGGCGGTATGGATGCCGTGGAAATGCATGGTGTGCTGGTGCTCGGAGCGGTTAATGAACCGCACGCGCAGGAGATCGCCCTCAGTGCATCGCAGCGTCGGTCCGGGGATCCGGCCGTTGAATGTCCACGCCTGGAACCGAACGCCCGGCGCGACCTCAATCTCTCGATCCTCTGCAATGACCTCCCACTCACGGGCCACCCGCCCGTCGGCTCCGATCGAGGTGTGGCCGTAGTCGAAGTCGCGCAGCAGTATCCGGGGGTCGAAACCGTTGGCGGCGTGGTCGACGCGCCCGGCCGAGCGAAACGTTGCGCCGCCCACCCCGCTCATCGGCCCATGGCCGCCCGACGCCTCGACCGGGCCCGGCGAGTGCTCGCCGTGGTCCTGGGCTGTACAGGCCCCTAGCAGGGGCGCGGCGAGCATTGTGCCGCCCGCGGCAGCAAGGAACCCGCGTCGCGAGCTCATGCCGGCCTGCCGAACACGATTTCAGTGAGCTCGGATCCCATCGCATGCCGTCGGCCACCGATCTGGACCCATAGCGGCCCGCCGAATGGAGCCTGCTCGACCACCTCCAGCACGACTCCAGGGCGAACCCCGAGCTCGCCGAGGTAACGCAACGCCTCGCGATCCCGGTCCCGGACTCGCTCCACGCGGAACGTCTCACCGAGCGCTGCCTCGGACAGCGGAGTGGTCCAGCGTTCCACATGCGCACCGTCCGAGGACGGGATCGGATCACCATGCGGATCGTGGGTGGGATGGCCCAGGAACGCGTCGATGCGCTCGAGCAGCCGATCGCTGACTGCGTGTTCCAGTACCTCAGCCTCCGCGTGCACGTCCTCCCAGGGGACATCGAGCGCCCTTACCAGGAATTCCTCGATCAACCGGTGCCGTCGGACGATCGCCAAGGCGTGCCCCAACCCGTGCTCGGTCAGCGCCACGCGATGTAGACCCTGACGGGTTACCAGATCGTCTTGGGCGAGGCGCTTCAGCATCGCTGACACTGTGGGAGCCGCCACGCCCAGACGCTCGGCGAGAGTAGACGTCGTTGCCCCACCGCTCCTGGTGACCAGTTCGAAGATCGCTTTGAGGTAGTCCTCGACGGTCTCGGTGTGCACCACCGAGCAGCACGGGTGATGCCCACGCGACCGCGACGCAACCAACATGGGTGCAAATGTAAGAGCAGTCTTCCTTCACTGGTGAGAGTCGTCTCATCATGAGACGGTGATTTGCCGCCATAAGTGGTGCCGCCCTGTGGATAACTAGCGCCGCGATTTTCCAGGACGGGCCTGTCTCACGTGCCTGTGTCACCGCCTCAGGGAGAGAAAGCTGGTGCTGGCGGTCAGTGTCTCACTGTTAGTACTGAGTCAGGGCGGAAGCCGGCGGCGATAACGACTGTGCCCGGTCGACGGTCTACCAGGGCTGGTGTTAGGCCGATTAGGATCGTTCCGGGTCTACGACAAGGAGACCCCGGGGCGGGGGCCACCACCGATCGTTACGTTCGCCAGGCACTTGCAAAACGACTGCGGGTGTATGAAGCGATGCCGGCATCCTTTGCCGCACCGCGCGAACGCCTGCCCGCCAAGATGCCAGGACAACGGTGCCGACCCGGTAGCAGCCGCTTATGACCCTGTTGGCGCTCTCGTCGCCGGTGACCTCGTCGCTGCGAACGGAGGGCGCTGCCGAACACGACGCCGCTGTAGGTCGCCCTCGTCCTCGCCTATGGTCTCCCGCCGACCTCGAACGCTTGCTCGACGTGCTGGCGCTGCAGGTGAACCATAGACGGCCCCGACCAGGCAGGATCGTCAGACTTGTTGACGCCGAGACACCGACACGTGATCAACCACGGCGCCGCTCAACACGCACGATGAGTCGCAACGCGTAAATCGATATAGGCCTTCAGACTGGTTCTTGTGAGGGCGACCCAATGGACCGCTGACCCATCGCACGGGCCGTTGCCGCTGCTCCTGCTTGGCTTGACGGTGGTGACCGGTCTTGTGGACGCGTTGAGCTACCTGAGGCTGGGACATGTTTTCGTGGCGAATATGACGGGCAACGTGGTTTTCCTCGGCTTCGGGCTGGCCGGTGTTGGGGAGATCTCGATTGTGGCATGCCTTCTTGCGATCTTGGCCTTCGCCCTCGGCGCGACGCTGGGCGGGCGGTGGGCAGCAGGGCGGGCGTTGCATCGCGGCCACCTACTGGCTGCCGCCACATCGGTCCAGGCGGGCGCCGTTCTGGTCGCATCCGTCATCGCAAGCACCGCCGGAGTTGAAGGTCCGACCGTGCGGCTGACGTTGATCGGGTTGCTCTCGCTGGCGATGGGCGGCCAAAACGCCGTCGTACGCCGCCTGGCCGTACCCGATCTGACCACCACGGTGCTCACCTTGACCGTCACCGGCCTGGTCGCTGACACCACACCCGGATCAGTGCGCGGTCGGCGATTGATCTCGGTCCTGCGATGCTCGGGGGTGCGCTGCTGGGAGGTGTCTTGTTGCGCTGGGTCGCCCCCGCCGCGCCGCTCTGGTTGGCCGCAGTATTGCTGGTCGCCTGCGCTGCAGGCGCCTATGCGGCCGCCGGCCGCCCACAATCGCAGGCCTGGCGGTAGCCCCACGATGACCATCCGCACGGCGCAGCAACCGGGGCAAGAGTCCCCGACGACACCGGCCCCTCCTGGTCAACAAGGTGTGGAGCGATAGCGCATCGGCGTGCCCTGTTTGGCGGATGAGAACCGATATGACGTCCAGCCCTATCGACGCTGCGGGGCAAGCGGCTTGCTTCTTCCGGCGGTGTCGCTGGGCTTTTGGCACAACTTCGGCGACGACAAGCCTCTGGAGGCTCAGCGCGCGGTAGCTCGGCGGGCATTCGACCTCGGCATCACACACTTCGACCTCGCGAACAACTACGGTCCGCCATTCGGCTCATCGGAGATCAACGCCGGCCGCATCC
>JBKPBV010000043.1:0-11771 GCA_046727055.1 Actinomycetota bacterium
GACCCGGGAGCCGAGGTTTTCTGGGCGGTCCGGCTCAGCGCCGACCAGGACAACCTGCTCGCGGCCTGGTCCTGGGCGATCGACACCGGCAATATTGACACCGCGTTTTCGATGCTGGCCGGCTTCGCGCCCGGCGAGGTCAGGACCAGTTACGCGTTGCTGCTGCCGGGCGAAGGGCCCCTTGCGCTGCCGGGCGCAGCCGAGCACCCCGGCTACCCGCTTGCTCTAGCGGTCAGCGCGGTGTTCGCATCAATACGCGCCGATCGCGTGGGCCCAGAGAAGCTAAGCCGCCGCGCCGCCGAAGCCAACGCGCGCCGTGATGCCCCGGACTGGCGGGTCGAGGAGACCATCTGCGCCGCCCGCTCAAACATCGCGATTACTACCGGCGCGTTTGCCGACGTCGCCCGCCTCTCCGAACGGGCCGCCGACCTCGCGCGGGCCGGCGGCGACCTCGCCGACGCGTCCATCGAGCTTGGCCTCGCCGCGGCCGGTCATGTGCTTGTCGGTGACGCTCCGGGGGCGGTTCCGCTGGCGCGCGAAGCGCTCACGCTGGCCCGGCAGATCGGCGCCCCGGCCCTCATCGCGACCGCCTTGCTCGCCGTGGGCGCGGCCGTCGCCCAGACTGATCCCGATCAGGCCCGCGCGTGCCTGCATGAAAGTCCCGAGCTGAGCACGGCGTTTGGCTATCAGAGGGCTCTAGACCACCTCTGGGCGGCCGTAATCGCGTTTCTCGTAGGCGACCGGACCACAACGCTCCAACTCGGCCGGCGTGCCATTCACGCCCTTTGGTGGAGCGGTGAGCGCCTCCGGATGGGCATCATCCTCCATTTGATCGCGGGCGCGCTTGCCGCCACCCGGCCCGATGCTGCCGCGATCATCCAGGGCGCAGCCGAAACCTACATGGTTCAGGCGCCGCGGCTCGCCCTGGCAACCAGCACGACCATTACGAGAGCCCTCGGGGATGCGCGCGCGAGGGAACTGCGAGCCCGCGGCGCGAACATGGAATGGGACCAAGCCCTCTCCTACACCCTCACCCAGACCACCCAAGCCCTCAACGAACTCCAATCCGGGACTCAGCCATGAGAAAGTCGCCCCGGTGGACACATGCAAGGAGCGGCCATTCGGCTCGAGGGCGAGCTCATGTCGATGCTCCTCAGCGCCAATCGGACTCTCACTCGCCCTGCTACACCGCCGACTAAGGCAGATCAAGTGCAACACAGTCCGAGTGACACCCTGCAGATTCGCGAGCGGTTCTCGGTATCGCACCTTGTCAGAGTGTGTTACTGGATCGTGGAGCTAAGGCACTCGAACCCCTGACCTTGTCGTTGCGAAGGTTGCGCCTGCCTGCTCAGGCGCTGTCCGCGCAAGTCCACATAGGTGCATGCGCTGCATCGAGACCTAGCTATCGGCAGATCGGGAGCGAACGTGGAGCGAAAGCAGTTGATCTTGAACTAATCATCCGGAAACGGCACACCCGTTCGGCCCACCGATACTGAGCCGTTCGCTGGGCGCATGAGGCACAGTGGACGCCATGGACATGTCCGACCTGCTGACTCTAGTGCTCATGTTGCTCGGCGTCCTCGCGCTGCTCGGGGTGGCCGTCATCGGGTTCGTCATGTGGCGCTACCGCATCCCGCCGCGCGGGCTGATCGCGATGATCGGGGCTCTGGTCTACCTGGCGAGTCCGGTCGACGTGTTGCCTGAGGTGATGCTTGGACCGTTCGGCCTCCTCGACGATGCCGGCGCAGTCACCGCCGCTGCCGTCTTCGTCTACAAGCTCGTGACGGTCAAGAGGCGACTCGCGGATGTGGGCGTGAAGGGCCGGCGGAGGCCAGATCTGCTGGAGTGATCACGGTGTTCCGGATTCCGCTCGGCGCACCTCGGCGCGGCTGACAACCCTGGGCGGCGACCAGCGCCGCTCGGTCGGCATCGTCTGACAGCGATGCATCAGCCAGCGACCGGACGGCGTGCGCGTACGGCCACCGACGCTCCTATTCCAGGACGCCCACCGCCTTGACGGTCACTCCGGCCAGGTCGGCCAACAGACCTAGACACCCACCGCAACAAGCGCTTGATCGCGCTGGACTTCGCCGACCCGGGACGACGCGGGTCCTCGCCGACAAGCTGGTCGCCCGGGATTACATCGTCATCGAGAACTTCCGGCCTGGCGAGCTCATCCGGTTCGGCCTGGACTACGAGGCCGTGACCGAGAACACTCCAAGATCATCTACGACTCGACTTCGCCTGCGATCTGGGCCTGCGTTCGGCCCGCCGTAGTCAATGTATGGCGTTGCGCACGCGGGCGTCCTTGACGGTCGTGAGCAAGTCGGCGGCCTGGCCCGGTCAGTGTTCTATTTCGGTGCAGCTCGACCGCTTCCATGCCATGCCCGCCTTGGCGCATTGGTCCGACTCCACGGCTGACGGAAGTAGGTAATCGCCAAGGTGGTACACAGCTGCACTGGGCCGTAGTCTCAGTCGGTTGCTCAGCCGCAAGACCCGCTGAACCTTCTCGTTGCGAAACTTACGCCCGTCCGCCGAACTGTCGTCCGTGAGCGTCCACCTTGAGCCTGAGCGGGTCAACCGATCACGGTTGAGAGAGGAAAGGTCAAGCACTCGGCGATCTGAGTTGGCAGCATGTGTGCTTAGGTCCGAGATGGAGGAACAACATGCCTGGAGCGCCTGATGGAAGCCGTGCATTTTTACATTTAGCAGGTGTACAAGGGTACAGGCAGGCGCTTCAGACTGTGCGCGACCACCGCCGGTCCCAGGTTGATGTTGGCAAGGGCACCATCCGATACCGTAACGCTTCACAGATCGACTCGGGCGCCGCCGAGTCAATGCTGTCGATGACCTCAGCCAGCTGGGGGCTGGTCCGTTGACCCGCGAACGTCGTGTCGAGGCTAGCGCCCGCACAGATATCGAAGCGTCGCCCGCTGTCGTCTACCGCTGGGTTACGGCGCCAGACCGAGTCGTCTCGTGGGTCAAGGACTTGGTGGAATCGCGACCGCTGGCAGATGGGGCCACTCTCGAAGTCGGCGCTCGCTCCATCGAAGTGCTTAGGGTTGGGCGCACGTTACTAGAAGTGCCAGCGGAAGTGACGGCGCTACAACCTGACCGTCTCATCGAGAATCGATTGGAGACACCTGGGGGGCCCTCCACCTCCCGAGTGCTCATCACTGAGACCGCGACCGGGTGCACGGTCACACAGACGATGGAGACAGTATTTGAGGGAATGCGCTTTCTACCTTCGTCGATCGTCACCAAGCTTCTCGCACAACGGCTCAACGGGGACCTTCGCCGATTGAAGAAGCTTGTCGAGAGGGAATGACCTTGGCAGCGAGTGTAGAACGTGCATCGCCTCACCTCAGTGTGGTGCTGCCCGCGCTGCTCGAAGTACAATGAACCTGGGTGGCGACCCAGAATCGAAGCGCTGGCCCAAACTGCGCTCATGTCTCGGTCTAGATTTCACACTGTTTTCGCCGAAACGGTTGGTGGGACAGTCAAGCAGTACACGCTGCGCCTCCGACTTGAAAGAGCGGCCTTTCGCCTGTTGTCCGAACCACGGACGTCGCTACTATCGCGGCTCAGGAGCCCAGCAACTGCCGCACCCGGGCTGCGTCGCGGGTGAGGTGGTCGCGCTCAGGCACATTGGTGGCTGAGCGGGATGCCTCGGCGTACAGGGCGGCGGCCTGCTCTAGGTCGCCGGCGCGTTCGAGGAGGTAGGCGCGGACTGCGGTGTGGCGGGGCAGCTCTGGGTCCAGCGCGGCCAGTGCGGCCAGTCCGGCTCGGGGTCCGTCGGCCTCGCCGACTGCCACTGCGCGGTTCAGCCGCACTACCGGATTGGCGGTGAGGAGTAGCAGTTCGTCGTACCACTCCACGATCTGTACCCAGTCCGTCTCGGAGGTGCTCGGGGCATCTGCGTGCAGGGCGGCGATCGCGGCCTGGGCCTGGTATTCGCCCAGCCGGTCGCGGGCCAACGCGGTCTGTAGAATCGCCACCCCCTCGGCGATAAGGCCGGTGTCCCAACGGGATCGGTCCTGCTCCGCGAGCGGCACCAGGCGACCGCCCGGGCCGGTGCGAGACGCACGGCGAGCATGATGCAGCAGCATCAGCGCGAGCAGCCCCGAGACCTCGGGCTCGTCGGTCGAGGCGGCGAGCTGGCGGGTGAGGCGGATGGCTTCGGCCGCCAGGTCGATGTCCCCGCTGTAGCCCTCGTTGAAGACAAGGTAGAGCACGCGCAGCACCGTCGTGAGGTCGCCGGGCTGGTCGAGTGGCAACCCCGTGATTCGCCGCTTGGCCCGGCTGATCCGTTGCGCCATAGTCGCTTCGGGGACGAGATAGGCCGTGGCTATCTGCCGGGTCGTCAGGCCGCCGACAGCGCGCAAGGTCAATGCGACGGCCGACCCGGGGGACAGGGAGGGGTGCGCGCAGAGGAAATACAGCCACAGCCTGTCGTCCGTGGCGGGCACCGGACCTGCCGGAGGCTTGACCTCCACGGCGAGTTCCCTTCCCCGCCGCGATGTTTCGGCGCGGGCGGCATCGAGGAACTTGCGCCAGGCGGCCGCAACGAGCCAGACCTTGGCATCGCGCGGTGGATCGTCCGGCCACGTTTCCAGTGCCCGGATCAGCGCCTCCTGCACCGCATCCTCGGCCGCGGCGAAGTCGGCTCCCCGGCGGACGAGGACGCCGATCACCGCGGGTACGGTTTCGCGCAGCAGCGACTCGTTCACTCGGTCGCCGTGGGCAACTCAGTGAGGAACGGTCGTACCTCAAGCCACTCCTGCACCGGCTTCCCACCCGCCCCCGGAGCCGCGGACAGCTCGCCGGCCAGCTCGAGCGCCCGCTCGTAGGTCTCGACGTCAATGATCATCCACCCGGCGATCAAGTCCTTGGTCTCCGCGAACGGGCCGTCGGTAACAGGAGGGCGTCCGTCGCCGTCGGAGCGGACGAACGTGCCCTGCGGGGACAGCGCTCGATGGTCGACGAACTCGCCGGTAGCCTCGAGTCGCGCGGCGAAATCCTCCATATACTGCAGGTGGGCCGTCAGCTCCTCCGGCGTCCACCGGTCCATCGGCACGTCGTTGACCGGTGTCGGCGCGCCCCGGTAGTGCTTGAGCAGCAGGTATTTGGCCATGATGTTCTCCTCGGTTCGTTACGGTCCATTCTGGCCGCGTTGATCGGTTCAGGTGCGCTGACGCTCGGCCCGCTGCTGGACCAACTCCTCGACCGCAGAGGGGAGGGTGGTTTCGAAGTCGATGAGTTTGACCCACGTCGGGGTGATGACTATCCGGACCATGCCGTCGTAGAGGGAGCGGACCTAGGCCTCCCACTCGACGCGCTGCTCGGGGGTCATTTCGTAGCTGCCGTTCATCTGCAGGTACTCCTCCGGGATGCCGTCCACCACGTCCAGCTCCGCTCGACCGCGGATGAGCAGGATCTTCGGCGTGTGCACCTCGGTGTCGATCGTCAGCGCGACCGCGGGGTTGTGCCGCAGGGAGGGCAGCTTCGGGGCGTTCTTCGTGGTGCAGACGACGATCTCCGAGCCGTTCCAGGTGAATGCGATCGGGACGTTGCGGGGGGTGCCGTCCTTGGCGACGTAGGCCATGCGGAGCAGGTCGCGAGCCAGGAGCTCCTGGCTGATCGGGAGGTTCAGGATCGCGGTGACCTCGTTCGGTTGCATGGTGGTCGCTCCTTCGTCGGTGTCGTCGAGGCCCGTTCGGCTGCTCGTACCCCTGGGACGGAGCCGCCCGAGCGTTCTCGACATCTACGGCGCATGAATTTTCGGATTTTTCTGGACCCGATCGTCGCGCCGCGCCGGTAGTCGGGTCATCGCACACAAGTCCGAATCGTTCGGCGACTCCGAGGGCAAATGAGGAGCTGAGCGACGGTAGTCCGAGCCCCCACGTGTATGCCCTGTAGCCAGACACAACGGCCAACCCGACCACCCGCTCTTAGGCATTACCGAGCGGTCTCAGGTGATCTCGCCAGCCGTAGTGTCAACCTTCTGACGGCTAAGACCTACAAGTCGGATGCCGCGCTCCCCCGGCTCGTGCCGACCTCGCTTGCGGCATTGCAGGTCGGCGCAGTGACTGACCGCGAGGTGAGCCGGGCCCTCATCGCGCTGGTACGGAGTGGCCTGGCTGAGTCGTCGGTGAAGCGGCTTCGAGACTCGTTGTCTGCGTTCTTCGCCTGGGCTGTGCGCGAGCGAATGATCCCGATAAGGTGACGCCGACCCGGGTGCCCAAGGCACGCGCCGCGAGTCGAGATGTATCCCTTCAACGAGGTCGAGCTTGAAGCCTTCTATGTGCGGGCCGCCGGCCGAAAGCCGAAGTCATTCACCGTACTGGTGTTCCAAGGCATCGTCGATGTCATAACGCGGACCCGCCGGTGCTCGCCGGCATCGACGGCGAGGCGCTCGTCCTCGATGCACAGCTGCTCTTAGCATTCGGCCCGGAGTCCTATCAGTGCGCATCGCCCGCAAAGCACCACGCGCCTCAGCCTCGGCCATAACTCCCGAAGGCATGTGGGCCAGCGTTGTCGAGCTGGCCGGATCGCCTTCGGCCACCACCAGAAACCGCAAGTCAACATAGGTGAGGCCAGAATGAACGACCAAACGGAGATCACCGAGAAGGAGCGGATGAGCCGCGAGGACGCCGCCGCCCGCCTGCTCGCTCTCGCCGACGCTCTCGCCAAGCACAACGAGATCGAGTTCGATCGCGGCGGCTTGACCTTCAAGGTGCACGTGCCCGACGAGGTCGACTTCGAGCTCGAGATCGAATTTGAGGACGAGGAGCGCGAGCTCGAGATCGAGCTCAAATGGTGACGGAAACCGCTGGTGACCCTGCAGCGACGCCTTAACAGTTGACGAGCGTGGCGCCTATCGCTGGGTGGCGCAGCTGCGCGTACCGCTGCTGGACGAGCCGCTGAGGCTGGTGTCCGACTTCGCCAACTTCTCAAAGCCGTGGTTCCTCGTCTCCGGATTCCTCGCGCTATTCGGACGGAGTCGCGGCAGGCGTGCCGCGCTCACTGGGCTCGCGGCCATCGGCGCGGCGTCCCTAGTGGTGAAATCAGCCCATGAAGATGGCCGGTGAACGCCACCGCCCCCGATCGGGATGCTGTGGGGTTCCCCGGCAGCGGTAGGTGCGCATTCCGTCCTTGACGTCGTTCCCCTCCGGTCACTCCGCCTCCGCAGCCGCCTTGGCAGTTGCTGTCGGAGACGTCCTCCCTGCGTTCCGGCTAGCGTTGCGGGCGGCAGCCTCTGTGGTGGCGGGCGTGCACTACCCGGGTGACGTTCTCGTCGGGGTGACTGTCGGCACCCTGGTCGGACGCTTGACATCGCGAGTGGCGCGGCGGCTGCGTTAGCCGAAAGGGCGGCCTGGGGCGTCCGCCGCATCCGCAGCAGCTTGGCGCGCTTCGTCGCGCAGTTGCGCGCTCGCCCGACGCTCGACCAGCAACTTCACCTAGGTGCGCACCGGCGCTCTGTCGAAGAAGCCGACAGCGTCAGCGATGCAACGCATTACCGCGGGCCCCAAACACGGCCGCTCGAAGGCCTGGAGAGCCGTAGGGCCAGCGCCCGCGCGCGAGGAGGCGCCGGCTGTATTCAAGGGTGATGTGGGGCGACCGTCGGTCTGTCGGTGCCAACGGTATTCCGGCGACGACTTTCGGGCTCTAGAAGCAGGACTGGATCCGCAGCGACCGCGGCTAACCCGGGCCTCCGTGCGCAAACACATGGCCGGGACTTTCACTGACCATCAGGGGACTATGAACTGGCCATTCACACTAGATCGCCCTCGAGCAGGGTCGGGACGCGACAGTGTTGATCAACACGCCGCGCCGAAGTCCATGATCAGCCGACCGGTGCGGCGCGCGACCAGCGCGCCGATCACCAGTGGATATCGTGCCGCACATGGAGAATCGGGGGTTTGCCGGGTGGAACGTTGGCCTGGATCAGACAGAAAAGCTGGGTCGGGATGGGTCGCTACCGCGCTCAGGCTTGCAGACCGACGGAGGTGAGTCCGTATGGGACTGACACGTCGTGCTCTGCTGAAGACAGCGGGCGCTGCGGCAGCCGCGGCAGCCTTGGGCAAGCTATTGGGCCCGGCTCGATCGGTGTTGCCTGGCGCCGAGGCGGCTACAGAAGCGTGGAATCACGACCCAGCGTCGCCGATTGGGCCTCCCGAGTGGGGCGACATTGGATTCCCGACGTGCGGCCAAGGCATGGGTCAGTCTTCCGTAAATATCAGGACCGACGCGGTGGACAGATATCGTGGCTCTCCGCTGCTCTTGAGGTACGAATCGTCCGAGCTCGCTGTTGAGAACACTGGACACGTTGTGGAGGTGCCGATCCCGGCCGGTGTGCACGACACGCTGCAGATCGGCGGCGACTCTTACAGGCTCACCCAGTACCACTTTCACGCACCATCTGAGCACGCCGTCAACGGTCGGCTGGCGGACGTGGAGGCACACTTCGTCCACATGAACGCGCAAGGCGCGACAGCTGTCGTCGGTGTCTTCTATCGCATTGGCCAGCATCCGAACAAGTTGCTCAGTAAGATCCTCCTTGCGGCACCAACCACGGCGGGCGACGAGGCACACGCAGGTGAAGCCAGCCCGGCTGAGATGTTCGATGACATCGGGGGAGTCAAAGCGATGCGCCGGGGGCCTGTCCGGGCGGAGTCCTTCTACACCTACGGTGGCTCGCTCACCACCCCGAGTTGCACAGAGGACGTGCGCTGGTCGGTACTCGCGAACGGGGGGCACGTCTCCAAGGCCGCGGTGGATCACCTTCACGAGGTGATCGCCGGGTTCCCCAAGTACGAGGGCTACCCAAACAACAACCGTCCAGTGCAACCACTCAACGGGGGGTGATCAGGTATCGTCGCGGCGGCAGTCCCGATTGACAATCATCGCAAGACCACATACCTGCCGGCATCGGCCACTGGCGCGACGGCGAACCCGGGCCTGCCAGCACCGCGCCCTATTAGCACAAGTTCATCAAGGGTCGAGATAAGTCGCGGATGTGCGTCGCCGACCAGTGTGGCGAAATGGACGGCGTGCCTTGCTTGTTGTCTTGGCGATAAGGCATTCCTGGCGTTCGTTTCACGACCGGAAACCAACCACCAGCCCGGTGCCGCCCACCGAGTGGCGTCAACCGTTGAGCAGGAAGTGGCCAACCGCGTCAGAGATGCAACGCGTCACGGCGGCGGGTCCCAAGGACGGCTTGCGGACCTAGTGCTCATCGACGGGTGGACCGGCCTGCGCTGGTCCGAGCTGCGAGCCGTTCGGGTGCGGAACTTCATCGAGGTGCCGATGCCGATGCTGGTGGTTGACCGCGCCGAGCCGGAGGGTGTCCGAGTCAAGACGACCAAGTCCGACAGGTCGCGACGGGTGCAGATCGCGGATCGGGTCCTGCCGCTGATCCGGGCCTGTGCTGAGGGCCGCGGACCAGATGAGCGGCTCTTCTTGACCGAGTCGGGCCACCGGTTGCACGCGACCGCTCTCTAGCGGACGTTGGCCTCGTCCACGGTCGCGGAGTGCGGCGGATCCATGACCTACCGCACACCGCAGGCTGTCTGTGGCTGGCGCGTGGGGTCGACGTGGTCACCGTCCGGGCCTGGATGGGGCATGCGTCGGTGCGACGACGAACCTCTATTTGCACCACCTGGGTACGTCGGCCGACAAGGCCGGACTGGAGGTCTGAACCGTCCGGGGCACACGGGGCACAAATCAGGCGGACGAGTCGGAATCACATGATGGTGAGTCGTAGGGGCTGGGTGCGTCGCCCTGGTCAGGTGATACTTACACTCGGTGGAGCTAAGGGGACTCAAACCCGTGACCTTCTCGTTGCGAAGGCATCGCGTCGATCTGATCGGGCGCGAGGATGGCGTGATTGAGGTGCAGGTTGCAGCAGCGGACGCGCCTTGGTTCCACCGCGGGGGCACACATGGGGCACACGGCTAGGGCTCAGCCTCCCCCCGGCGACTGAGGCTCAGGCCGTGCCACTTGCGAGTGGGTCCCGCAGTCGGCATCCCCCGGCATGTGTAGGTACTGCCCTGATTGATCGCCGTTTCCAGGGTGGGTCTGGCACGAAGCCGCGCAGGCTCGTGGCGCTGACATCCCGGAAGTGTCGACGTCTATTCCGGGGCTGAGCCAGGTGTCAGGATGGCCCTTGAAGATCGATACCTTGCAATGCAGCGTTGGCGTAGAGAACATCGGCGGCGCGAAAGTCAGACTGCAGCGCCGGCACCGTGGTCCAGATCAGCCACATGGCGAAAGAGCAGGAAGACGCTCCGACTGAAATGCGATGGCAGCACTCTTGGATTGAACCCCGGGCAAACCATCGCCGACGAAGTCCTGATGCGCTTGCCGTTCACGCCCGAGGTGATGCAGGTCAAGATGCGCATTGTCCCAAACCGACACATTGGGAGAAACATCACCGTGCAAGCAACGTCAATCCGCTGACTCAGCGACGGCGCTGGGCCGATCCACAAGCCGACCACGAACGCCATATTGAGGAGCGCGGATGCCAAAGTCGTATGAGCTCAGAGAGCCCCCGAGCACAAAAGGACTGACCAACCCAAGGTCGTAAAACCTCGAAGAGCAGCGCCAGGCCTACGAAGATAAAGAGACCACTGCCTGGGAGTATGGCGTTTCCCCGGGATATGCAGTGTCACTCGAATGAATTAGTTGGAGTAGATCTATACCGCACGTGAACTCCGGCATTCCGGCAACGTCTGCCCTCAGCAATGGCGCGGCAACAGACTGCCTTTGATCTTGGCAGTGCCTGGCTGCTCGACTACGAGCGTCGTCCACCCGCCCTCGGCTGGTTGCACGCAGCCGGCGGAGGTGGACAAGTATCGGGACCAGCGCACCCGCACGACATATTCGCCCGCCTTGGGCAGGGAGATTGTCAGTGAAGCCCCGTCACGGCCGATGACTCGCCCTGGCGTGGAGATGACTGGCCGCGGGTTTTTTACGGCGTACAGGGTCCACGTTGGGTTCGACCACAGTTCCTGCAGGTACGGCAACCCACTGCGTACTAAGTCAGCTTCCTTTGGCGCCGCCCAATCGTAGGGCCCATTGGAGAGGGCCACATGCGAAATGGCGTTGTCGTCGAGCCACTGTCGGTAGGTGTCTGCGTTGAGGCTTCCGTCGTAAAAGATGGGGTGGCGCCCGGTGTCGAGCTGTCGCGACCACCCTCTCGCGATGGGAACCACCGGTGCCACGATTGCCGCTTCGCCCCGCCGCTGCGTGGGAACGACCTCGATGGGTCCGGCAGCTCCACGAGAGGTCAGCTGGTCCAAGAGGGGCGCATAAAACTCTGGGCTGAGCGCCGGATCGCCCCGTTCGTCCACCTCCGTGATCGATGACGAGGGCACCAGCAAGACCACGCTTGCCGCGGCGGCAGTGACGGCAATCAAAGGGACGGCCGCGACCGCGACGAGAATCGGCGCAGCGAACAACTCGGGCAGTCGTGTCGCGGTGGTACCAACAGGCGTCTCTATCACATAAGCCGCGGCGACGAGCCCGGCCGATAATAGTGCGCCCCAGCGGATAACCGGGCGGCGCCAACATAGTCCGGCCACGGTCAGGGAGCCGAGAAAGCCCATCAGCGCTTGCTTCGCTCCGAACGTTTGGTATCCGCCGTTGCCAAACGCCAGCCCGATGGCGACGGTCGGCACCAGACCACTCACTCCCAGCACCACGCCGTCTCGTCGCCGGCCAGAGAGGAAGAGCGCACCGCCAGCTACGCCGAGGAACAAACCAGCTAC
>JBKPBV010000044.1:0-9202 GCA_046727055.1 Actinomycetota bacterium
GGCAAGCTCAACACGGAACATCGCATTGGGCAAGGCCTCGACCACGGTGCCCTCCAGCTCGAGTGCGCCCTCTTTCTTCGCCATAGAATCTCTAACCTGTTGCGCGTACGCCTCACTGACCGGCCAAAGATGGCCAGCCGATGAGTCTACGCCAGGACCTCGCCGTACCCAAATTAGCGGCTATGCGAACTTGAGCCCGCGCTCAATGCGCTCGCGATAGAGGTCGACGCTTTCTTTGAGGGCTTTGAGGATGTACGGCGGAAATTCCATGCCCTGCTTGTGGGCCCACAACAGCCGGTTCTCAACACGCCCGACCTCGCGCGCATACCCCTCAAGATCATCGCCCAGCCCGAGATCGATCATGACCCCGCCCATGTCCGCCTTGTACTGGTCCATCTGGTTGGTGCCGACCAGGTGGTAGGACCTCTCCCGCAGCACCCGGGTGAGGAACAACTGCCACGGCCTGAGCACCCTGTCCTGGATCATCGCTGTGGCAGACATCTGGTAGAAGGCGAAGTGTCCCGGCTCCTGCTGCTTGATCGGGGTGACGATCGTCTCCGAGATGGCTCTCTCGTCAAGCTCCTGCATCCCGCGGTTGATCTTGTTGTAGGCAAGCACCGCTTGCCGCTCGGTGCTGGCACCGGTCAGGAAGTACAGCAGCTTGGCCACGTCCTGAATGGGCTTCAGATTCGCCAGCGCTCCCAAGATCTTGATCGGGAGCGACACCTCGAGGTGCGGCGTGGCCGCGTTCCGGCCGAGATCTTGCTGCAGCCGGTCCAAGATCAGCCCATGCCTGATCTCCTGCGGTTGCCATACATCGGCGTAGAAGGTCTTGTTCGTGTCATCAACATCTGGCAGCAAGACGAGCAGTTCCAACACATTGCGATCAACTTCGAGTTCCACTCGAGCGAGATAATCGATCACGTGCCCAAACTTCTTGGCAACAAGCCTGGGCCGCTTGATCGTTCGATCGACGGAGTCCAAAGGAATCGGCGGGTAGAGCTCACCCAGCCGCTGAACATGTTCAGCGATCTTCTTTTGGGTGATGTAATGCCGGGGCATAGTGCCCATTTTAGATAGCCATCGTGAAGGTTGAAACAGGTTAGGTTAGCCATACCAAATCGTCGTTAGGCCACTCGAACGGTATTCGGAGCTCTAAGCGGATGGGTTTGGTGGCATTCAAGCCCAGCGCACCGGGCCGTTAGATCAAGAGCACCAGAAAGATTGCAATGAGGAGGACTGCGGCAGCCACTCCTCCAACGACGACGGCGGCCAATCGTCCCGGCGGTCGCGACTGCGAGAGTTCGCCCGGCTGGCCATCTGAGCTATCGACGATTGCCGGGCTGGAATGCGTCGGCAGGGGCGGCAACCCCTCTACCACGGGCACCAACTCGCCGAGCCGCCGCGCCGCGAAGAGGAGATCCAGCCGAGCTTGATACTCCTCCTCATTCAGTGTTCCGGCCGTGTATGCAGCATTCAGCCTGGCGTTGAGCCGATCGCGTTCGGAATCTGTCACGGGTGCGTCGGGCTTACTCCGGTACGGCGACGAGATCGGCAGGTTACTGCTCACCGGTCCAGGCTACTCGGGCATTTGCTCTCATTCGGCGGTCCATACGCCTCACCTCGGCGCTGCAATAGTAGCTACCTCGTCACCACCTCAGGGAGCTCGAACTGGGCGAACAGGGAGGTGTCGAAGAAGACGCTCACGTGTGAAACGCCGTTGTCTGTCAACGTCAGCACCTGGAGCTGAAACGCCTTGTGGGGTCCATCCTCTTGTTTCATGTACAACCCAAACGCGGGTTGCCCATTCGCGGAGGTCGGCACCATGATCTGGTCCCCCGGCCCCTCGGCTGGACAATGCGTCTCCATGAGGTGCCCGATAGCAGCAGACCCTTCGTACCAATCTAGGTATGGCGGCATCTCCCAGACGGCATCCTCAGCGAGCAGCTCGACGATTCGCTTCACGTCGTAGTTCTCGAAGGCGGCCACATAGTCGGCGAGCAAACGCTTGGCGTGCTCATCGTCGAGCGGCTCCTTCGGACCTTCGGGATCGAGCTTGTGCATCTGGGCCCTGGCGCGCTGCAGGCTGCTGTTGACAGCGGCCGTTGACATGTTCAGCAGGTCCGCCACCTCGCTGGCCTGCCAGGCGAGGACGTCACGCAGGATCAAGATGGCCCGCTGGGGCGGTGTGAGATGCTGCAAGGCCGCGATAAATGCAAGGCGGACATTTTCCCGATCCACGATTTCCGCAGCCGGGTCATCGGCGGTGCCGCCCCAGACCACGGAGTCAGGCACCGGCTCCAGCCATGTCACTTCGGGCCGCGAATCCAGCGGGCCGTACGGATCCGAGCTGGGCTGGCCCAGGCCAGTTGGCATTGGCCGGCGATCACGCCCACCAAGCGCGGTGAGGCAGACATTGGTCGCGATCCGGTACATCCAAGTACGAACGGACGAGCGATTCTCGAAATCGCGAAAGCCGCGCCACGCTCGGAGGTAGGTCTCTTGGACCAGGTCTTCCGCATCATGGATCGAGCCCGCCATGCGATAGCAGTGGACCGTCAGTTCCCGGCGCAACGGCTCGACGAGAGACGCGAAGACATCGTCGTCAACGGCAACAGTCATAGAGGCGAAACTACTCGCTGCCACTGACGATTTTTTGAACTGTTCGCTCTGAACTGGCCGCTCGCACCTTATTTCGAGCTGATCGCTCTGGACTGGCCGCTCGCAGCTCGGTGTGGTGGGCGGCGAAGGCCAACAGATCGGCCCATTCGGCTGCAATCAGAGCGGTTGGCTTCCCGATCCCGTGACCCGTCGATACCTCGATCCGGGTCAGGATCGGTTGATCACCTGCCTGCGCATGCTGCATTGCAGCCGTGAACTTGTGACTGTGGAGCGGCACGACACGATCGTCATGATCGCTGGTGAGCACCAAAGTCGCCGGGTAGCTAGTCCCCGAGCGCACGTTATGCAGCGGCGAGTACGCCAGCGCACACCCAAACTGCTCAGGGTCGTCGGGGTTCCCGTAATCGGAGATCCATGCGGCACCAATCGTGAACAGATGGAAGCGCAGCAGATCCAAAACGCCGACCGCTGGCAACGCCGCCGCTGCTAGGTCGGTATGTTGCGTCATCACGGCTCCCACCAGCAAGCCACCGTTGCTGCGGCCGTGCAGCGCTAGTTGTTGCGTGGTGGTAACTCCGGTCTGTTTGAGGTGCTCGGCGACCGCGACGTAATCGTCGAAAACGTTCTGCTTGCGAGCCAGGCGACCGGCCTCGTACCAGGCCGTGCCGAACTCTCCTCCACCTCGGAGGTTGGCGATCGCCAACAGGCCACCCGCAGTCAGCCAGCACGGCCACCCGGGCCGATAGTCCGCCAGTACAGGGACCTTGAACCCGCCATACCCGTACAGCAGTGTCGGCTGCGGCTGGGAGCGATCGGCATCGGCGGGAGCGATCAGGAAGTAAGGCACCGGCGTGCCGTCCTTGCTTGTCGCAGTGCGTCGCTCCGCCACAGTTTGCGGAGGGACGAAGGCGTTGGCTGCCGGCTGTATGAGTTCCGCGAGTGAGGTTGCGGAGGCCGAGTGGGCGTCGATCAGAAAGCTGTGGGTGGGCGAGGTGACCGAGGACAGGCCAATGAATACCTCAGAATCGCCACGCTTGGCATTGAGCCCTACTACCGCCCCGCCGGCCACCTGGACAGTCCGAGGCGAGCCACCGTCACGGCTGACCTCGATGACCAGAGGCTGGGCATCGGCAAGGTAGACCAAGGTGAACCCGTTGCCGGCGGCCTTCGCGTCCAAGAGCGTGTCCTCGGACTCCGCGACCACCTCATGCCAGCGAACCTCTCCGATGTTGGTGAAGACTTCAAGATCGACGGCAACCAGCCGTCCGGCCTCGGCGTCCAAATCCGTTCGAAGATAGAGCGTGGCGGCGTCGGAGCCCGCTAGCGCGAATTCGGCAATCGGTTTGTCGATGATCTTCATCGGGTTCCCGAGCACGCTGCGGTCCCCGGCGAGGATCGGATATACCCAGAGACGGTTCTTGTTGTCGGTGCCCTCAACGATGCTGACGATCAGGTAGCGGTCGTCATCAGTCACCTCAGCCCAAAACATCAGTTGATCATTCTCAGGGAACTCCAAGGTCACCTCATCATGATCTTGAGGCTCGCCGATGCGATGCAGCCGCAGCTTGGGTCCCGAAAGTGCGGCGGTCTGGGTGGCGTCGCCATGACCGTCATGATCAAAGTGGGTATAGACGTACGAGCGATGGTCAGGCAGCCATTCCGCCTCGGAGAACTTGGTTTGGATCAGCGCGTCGTCCACCCGATCTCCCGTGGCGAGGCTCAGCAACCGAAATGTCGTCCAGTCGCTGCCTGCTTCGCTGACCCCGTACGCCACCAACTGACCATTCCCACTCACCGTCAGACTGGCTAGCGAGCTGGTGCCGTCGTCGGAGAACGTGTTGGGGTCAACCAGCACGCGCCCTCCCGCCAGCAACTCCTCCAGCGACGATGCGACGTAGATCACGTCCTGGTTCTGAGTGCCGTCGTTCCTGGTGACGAAGTAGTGGCCAGCTCGTTTGAACGGCACGCCTGCCCGCGGCTGTCTCATCACCCGCTGCATGGTGTCGAAAAACCACGGCCGATCGGCCAGTGACTCCAGGTATGCGGCGGTGATATCGTTCTGCCGCTTCACCCACTCAGCAGTTTCGGGTGATTCGGGGTCCTCAAGCCAGCGGTATGGGTCGGCGATCGGCATTCCGTGCAGCATTTCGACGACATCGTCCCGAGGGGTTTCCGGAAATCGAGCCACGCCCGAGAAGGCTACGCCCCCTTTCTGAGCTGATACTTGAAGTCCCTGTTCAACAGAAATTCATCAGTTGTTGAATTCTGTTAACCTTGGCTCTATCTTCTGTTCATGACGTTCGTCGTGGACCTCTCAGGCGTCGACTCGACCATGATCAATGCGGTTGGCGGCAAGGCGCTAAATCTCGGAATCATGAGCGCAGCTGGTCTGCCGGTGCCAGGCGGCTTCTGCGTCACAACCCACGCCTATCGCGTGGTAGTGCAGGGACGGCTGGATGACTTGATGGACAAGCTCGCGGGTGCGACAGACCCAAGCGCGGTGGCCGTCGCTGCCGAGGAGGCCCGCCGGCGAGTGCTGGCCCTGGAAGCTCCGGCCGAGCTGCGAACTGCGATCAACGACCACTACAACACGCTTGGCGACGATGTCCCAGTAGCCGTGCGCTCATCGGCCACGGCGGAGGATCTGGCGTACGCGAGCTTTGCCGGGCAACACGACACCTACCTCAATGTGATCGGTTCATTGGCGATGCTCGACGCTGTCCGGAGGTGCTGGGCTTCGTTGTGGACTGATCGTGCCGTCAGCTACCGCAATGCCAATGGGATCGATCACCGCAGCGTGGCCCTGGCCGTGGTCGTGCAGCGCATGATCGATGCGACTGCGGCGGGCGTGATGTTTACGGCGAATCCGGTCAATGGCAGCCGGAATGAAACGGTGATCGACGCCAGTCCGGGACTCGGCGAGGCGGTGGTCTCCGGTGCAGTCAATCCGGACCATTTCGTCGTGAACACCATCGACCCCACGATTGTGGCGCGCCGGCTAGGCGACAAACGGGTGATGATCACAAGCGTGCCTGGGGGTGGCACCCAGCGTCATGAGCTTGCGGAGCAGAGCTCAAAAGCCTGCCTTGACGACCGGCAGGTGTTGCAACTTGTTGATCTTGGACAAGAGGCACAGCGGCTCTACGGGGCGCCGCAGGACACCGAATGGGCACTCGACTCGGCAGGGCGCTTCTGGTTAATGCAGGCTCGGCCGATCACGACGTTGTACCCGCTGGCGCGTACCCATAAGCCGGGCCTCCGGGTGCTGATGTGCCTGAGCTTGGCGCAAGGCCTGACGAGACCGGTTACCCCCATGGGCACCGCCGCCGTTCGACTGATCGGCACGTCAGTCGCCACCATGCTGCGTATGCGCCCGCCACAACCACTTGCCGGGCCGCCCGCGCTGCACGCCCCGGGTCAGCGGATCTATCTGGACATGACCCCCGTGCTGCGCAATCGCATCGGACGCCGCGCGGTGATCGCAATCTTCAGAATCATGGAGGCCCGAGCTTCGGCAGTTCTGAAAACGCTCGCGGAGCGGCCGGAGTTTTCGATCATCGACTCGTCCGACCACACAGTGCTCCGGCACCTTGCCGGTGCGGTGCTGCGCAACAAAGTGCCGGTGCGCGTTGCGATCGGGCTGGTAAGGCCTGAATGGGCCTATCGCGGGATCGCCGCGACCGAGCGGCGGCTACGCCGAGCCCTGACCGTACCCGCCAATGCGACAGCGTCGCAACGCCTCGACTTCGTCGAGCAGCAACTCGGCGACCTGTTCTTGGTGATGCCGCGAACGCTCGGGTACGCCCTGGGCGGTGCGCTGATGCTCCTGGCATCTCACCGACTGCTGCGTGACGTGGCTGAACCAGGCGAACTCCAAGAGGTTCTCCGCGGGCTGCCCCACAACGTCACCACGGAGATGGATCTCAAGCTGTGGTCGCTGACCGAAGAGATCCGCAGTGACGAGCCTTCTCGTACGGCGTTCACGAACTCGACAGTGCCTGAGTTGCTCCAGCGCTACCGCGATCGAGCCTTGCCAGCAGTGGCGCAGCGTGGGCTCCAGGCGTTCCTGCGCCGCTATGGCCATCGGGCGGTCGCCGAGATCGACCTCGGCATGCCGCGCTGGTCGGATGATCCGAGCCACTTGCTCGGTGTGATCAGCAACTACCTGCGGCTCGGTGAATCCGATCTTGATCCGGTCTCGCAATTCAAGGAGGGCCAGGCGAAAGCCGAATCCATGATCAGTAGGCTGGCGAGCCGCGCTGCAGAGCGCAGCCGGCTCCGGGCGCGATTGATCGGCTGGACGCTGTGGCGGGTTCGCCAACTCGTCGGCCTGCGCGAGTCTCCGAAGTTCCTGCTGATTCTTGCGCTTTCAGCGATGCGGGAGCATCTCAAGGCGGTCGGGCGCGAACTGGCTGAAACAAAGACGATCGATCAAGCTGACGATGTCTTCTTCCTCGATCTGGGTGACGCGCGCCGAGCTCTTGCCGGTGAGGACATCCGAGCGCTGGTCGCGGAGCGGCGAGAGGCGTACGAGCAGGAACTGAAGCGGCGACACATTCCCCGCCTGCTCCTCTCCGACGGGACCGAGCCGGAGGCGGTGGTTGCGGAGGCTGCTCGCGCAGACGGGGCACTTGCCGGAAGCCCAGCATCGGCGGGAACGGTGACCGGCAGGGCACGAGTCGTGCTCGACCCGGTAGGGGCCCGTCTCGAGCCCGGCGAGATCTTGGTGGCACCTTCGACCGATCCCGGCTGGACTCCCCTGTTCCTGACGGCCGGCGGGCTCGTGATGGAGATGGGTGGCTCGAACTCTCACGGCGCGGTCGTGGCGCGGGAGTACGGAATCCCTGCCGTAGTCGGCGTTCCCGAGGCGACGCACAAGATCGAGACTGGCCAATTGATCACTGTGGATGGGGCCGCCGGGCTGGTAAGTCTCGCGGCTTAACGCGGAGTCTCGATCGTTCGGCCCTCTCGATGTGAATCCAAGGCTGCAAAGACTCGCTCGGAGACTTCGTCGATCGGGCCGAGACCGTCGACCTCGATCAACAGGCCGCGTGAGCGGTAGACCGCGAGCAACGGCTCCGTCTGCTCGGCGTAAACCTGCAGTCGCACCCGGATGGTTTCCTCGTTGTCGTCGGCGCGGCCGTCGATCTGTGCCCGTTTCAGTAGCCGTGCGACGACCTCTTCGGTGTCGGCCAGCAGCGAGATCACGGCGTCGAGGGGACGCTGGGTCTCGGTGAGGTAGTTGTCGAGGGTCTGGACTTGCTGCAACGTACGTGGGTAGCCGTCCAGCAGGAAGCCGGGCTCGCAGTCGTTCTGCGCCAGCCGGTCTTTGACAATTTCGTTGGTGATCTCATCGCTTACGTAGCCGCCGGCCTCCATGATCTCCCGGACCTGCCGCGCAAGCGGAGTATCGGAGGTCTTCATGGCCCGGAAGATGTCGCCCGTCGATATTGCCGGGATCCCGTAGTGCTCAGCGATCCGCTGGGCTTGGGTACCCTTGCCGGCGCCTGGAGGACCCATGATGACAAGCTGCATTAGCGGAGGAACCCTTCGTAGCGGCGCTGTTGGAGCTGGCTCTCGATCTGTTTCACGGTGTCGAGCCCAACACCGACGATGATGAGGATTGAGGTGCCACCGAAGGGGAAGTTCTGATTAGCGTTAAGCAGGATGAACGCGATCGAGGGCAGCAGCGCGATCAGTCCCAGATACATAGAGCCGGGGAACGTCAGGCGAGACAACACGAAGCTGAGGTAGTCCTCGGTCGGCTTCCCGGCTCGGATGCCGGGGATGAAGCCGCCGTACTTCTTCATGTTGTCTGCGACCTCGCTCGGATTGAACGTGATCGATACATAGAAGTAGGCGAAGAACACGATCAGCAGGAAGAACGTGAGGATGTAGATCGGATGGTCGCCCTGGACGAAGTTTGCGTTGATCCAGGACGAGAACCTGTCATCTGGCCGGAACTGGGCCCACAGGACCGGTAGATAAAGCAGTGACGAAGCGAAGATGACCGGGATGACGCCGGCTTGGTTGACCTTGATCGGGATGTAGGTCGTTGTGCCGCCGAACATCCGGCGCCCGACCATCCGCTTCGCGTACTGCACCGGGATTCGACGCTGGGAAAGTTCGACGAAGATCACGCCGAGCATGACGAGCAACCCCAGCGCGATCACTAGCAGGAAGATCACCCAACCCTGCGAGCCCGGGCGCGCGACCTTCAGGCTCCACAGCGCACTCGGGAACGTCGCAGCGATCTGGGTGAAGATCAGCACCGACATGCCATTGCCGACGCCGCGTTCGGTGATCAGCTCACCCAGCCACATGATGACGCCGGTGCCGGCAGTCATCGTCAAAATCATGACGATCACGGGGAAGATGCTCTTGTCGTACACCAGCCCCGGGCAGCCAGTGAACAGCTGGTCGTTCACCGCAAGAGTCACAAAAGCGGTGGAGTTGAGTACGGCCAGCACCAATGTCAGGTAGCGGGTGTATTGAGTGATCTTGGCCTGTCCTGCCTGGCCCTCCTTCTTGAGGGCTTCCAGCCGCGGAATGACCACTGTCAGCAGTTGCAGGATGATGC
>JBKPBV010000045.1:0-11684 GCA_046727055.1 Actinomycetota bacterium
GGTGTGGGCAGTCGCGACCACCTCAACGTCGTCGCTGGCACCGGTCTTGGGCAGCACCACGAGCGTCCCGAAGAGTCCGCCAATCACCTGCTCGTGGGAAACCTGATGCGAGTGATACCAATACGTTCCGATCTGATTGGCAACAAAACGATAAGTGAACTCGCCGCCGACCGGCACTTCGTCTTGGGTTACGCCGGCCACTCCGTCCATAGCCGCGGGTACGTCGTATCCGTGCCAGTGCAACGTGACGCCAGCCTTGACCGACTCGTTGCGCAGATGCACCTCGACGATCTGGCCTTGGTGTGCGGTGATTGTCGGTCCGGGCGAGGTGCCATTGAGCGCGTAGCCGGGGACGGATCGCCCGGCAATGGTGAGGTTTTGCTGGGTCGCGACGAGGTCGACGCGAACGTCTGCTTTGCGCGCGTCATCGACTGCAATGTCGCTGACCGAGCGCGCCGCCGACCCGTGATCATGAGCGCCGACCGGACCACCCCCGTAATCCAGCGTGCCCATGCTCATCACGGAATAGCCTTTGGGCACCAGGCTCGACTGCCACAGCCAGGCCAAAGGTGCAAGGATCGCAACGGTGGCCAGCAGCGAGACCACAAGCCGTACGCGGGTCGAGCGGCTAGCCATACTTGCCGTCGCGGGTCAGGCGACTTCTGCCGGCATGGGCTCTTCCACCGCAGCCGGCTTCTGTGCCCGCATCGCCGCCATCACGGCAACTCCGAAGAGCACTAGTGCAACCGCACCATGTACCGCTCCGATCGGAGCTAAGAGACGCGACAAAGTACCCAACGCGATCTGAACGACCGTGCATACCAGGACGATCACCGCCCACCTCACGCCGTGTGGAATCTTCGCGAAGAAGGCGACGATCAGCAACGCGAGCGCCGCGAGCAGAACGGTGGCGCCGTTCAAGGAGTGGAAGATCATGGCGCCGGTGCCGGGCGCGCCGGTCTCGAGTGCTGCCCCGTCGAGCGTGCCGCCTTCTTCAATCCAGTGCAGCTGCACGAAAACCTGGTAACCGATGGCAGCCGCTTGGACTGCGACCAGCGCCGCGATGACATAGGCAAGCACTCGATAGACCGTTTTCATGGGCTCTCCCGTTACTTCAGTTTCCGATCCGCCCCCCGAATCAGGACATCACAAGCAAGGATGCCGGAATATTTCGGCAAGTAAAGTCAAATTTGTGCGATTTCTCGGACTATTCACCAGGGTCTGCAGACTGGCTGCTCATTCCGAGTCAGCCAGAAACTCCGTGAGTGCCTCCACGAGTTCGCCGGGGTTGTCCTCAGCCAGGTACGCACCGGACTCGATGGAAAAGCCGCGAATGTCCTCGGCCCACGTTTTCCAGATGGTCAAGGGATCTCCGAAGAGCATCTCGACCTCGCCGTGGCTTGACCACAACAACAACGTCGGGCACCCGATCGTGCGCCCTGCAAGCCGGTCGGCACGATCGGCCTCGCGGTCGACGCTCAAGCCGGCGCGGAAGTCCTCGAGCATGGCTCGTACCGTCTCCGAGTCCTTGATCACCGCGACGAGTTCCGCGTAATTCTCTGCACCCATCCGTTCGGCGTCGGGCCGATACCAGCCAACCGGGTCAGCAGAGATCAGCTGTTCCGGCAGCGCGGGCTGGGCGTAGAAGAACCAGTCAAACCAACGCTCTGCGACCCGGGCGTCGCACCGTTCCAAGGCCTCTATGATCGGCACCGCATTGATGATCACGAGCTTGCCGACCTGGTTTGGATGGTCCATGGCCAGGCGGAAGGCGACCTGGCCTCCGCGATCATGTCCCACTACCGCGAACTGATTAAAATCGAGCTCGGTCATCAACTCAGCAAGATCATCGGCGACCGCGCGCTTCGCCTGCTGACGGTGGTCATCGCGAACGGTTGGTTTGCTCGACCGCCCGTAGCCGCGCATGTCCGGGCAGACCACAGTGAAGCCGGCCGTTGCCAAACGGGGTGCGACCCGATGCCAGGCCGCTGAAGTCCTGGGATGACCATGGACAAGGAGTAGCGGCGGACCGTCGCCACCCCACCGTACGTGCAGCTTCGCGCTCGAGAGATCAACCATCTCGTCGGTAAATCCTTCGAACACGGTCACTCCGGCTGGCGCTGCTCTAGATTAATCCAAGGTCGAACGTGCATTCGATTGTATCGAATCCCTGCCGCAGTGGGAATACGTCCACCGATCAGATAGGTTGACGGCTAGTAGAGCTAATACCCCCTACGGGTATATAAAGGAGGAGTCGTGGCCTCCACGCCAACGTCAGGACATGTCGAAGCCCACCACATGGAGCATGCGGCGGCGCACGAGCCGCACCACGGCGGGAGTCGAGGCGACCACGTTTCGGAGTTCCGCCGCCGATTCCTGGTGAGCGCGGTATTGGCGCTTCCAGTTGTGGCCTTCAGCACGATGTTTTCGGATCTGCTGGGGTATCCGCTACCGACTGGCGCCTGGGTGCAATGGGTCTCGCCGCTGCTCGGCACAGTGATCTTCCTTTACGGCGGCGCCCCCTTCCTGACCGGCGCGTGGCGCGAGATCAGGCAACGGCAGCCGGGGATGATGCTGCTGATCTCGCTCGCGATCACCGTTGCGTTCCTGGCCTCCTGGGCAACCACTCTGGGTGTGGGTAGCTTCGATCTGGATTTCTGGTGGGAGCTGGCACTGCTCATTGTGATCATGCTCCTTGGCCATTGGCTGGAGATGCGAGCGATCGGCGCCGCTTCGAGCGCTCTTGACGCGCTTGCAGCCCTGCTTCCCGATTCCGCCGAGCGGGTGCGGGGCGTCGCGACGGAGACTGTGAGTTTGAGTGAGTTGGCGGTTGGTGATGTTGTGCTGGTGCGCTCGGGGGCCAGGATCCCTGCCGACGGAACCATCGTGTCGGGCAGCGCGGCCGTGGATGAGTCCATGATCACCGGTGAGTCCCGCGCCGTACGCCGATCGCCCGGAGACCGGGTGGTCGCGGGGACGGTGGCAACCGACAACGCCCTCCGCGTCAAGATCACCGCAGTCGGTGAGGAGACCGCGCTTGCCGGGATCCAGCGGCTGGTAGCCGACGCCCAGGCATCATCGTCGCGTGCCCAGGCCTTAGCCGATCGGGCAGCCGCCTTCCTTTTCTATTTCGCCGCCGGCGCAGGGCTGATCACATTCATAGTCTGGGCGCTGCTTGGCCAGATGGGCCAGGCCGTCACACGTACGGTCACTGTGCTGGTGATCGCCTGTCCGCATGCGCTCGGGCTTGCCATTCCGTTAGTGATCGCCATCTCCACGGAGCGGGCAGCACGAGCGGGCATCTTGATCAAGGATCGGCTGGCTCTGGAGCGGATGCGGACGGTGGATGTGGTGCTGTTCGACAAGACCGGCACTCTCACGAAAGGTGAGCCGGCAGTGGTCGATGTCGCGACGACCGATGGAGTTGATCGCAACGCGCTGTTGGCGCTGGCCGCGGCCGTCGAGTCCGAGAGCGAGCATCCGATCGCGCGAGCGATCGTTCGGGCAGCGGCCGGGATCGGTGATCACCCACGGGCTCGGGACATGGAGTCGCTCACCGGCCGTGGCGTACGCGCCACAGTTGACGGCAGCAGTGTTTCGGTTGGCAGCCCGGGGCTGCTGAGGGAGCTAGGTGCGGAGATCCCTTCGGCGCTCGACCGGCAAAGTGAGGTCTGGCGTCAGGCTGGGTCCACGGTGCTGTACGTGACATCTGATCGTCAGGTCCAAGGCGCAATCGTGGTTGACGATGAGATTCGACCTGAGTCGCGGGGTGCGGTGGATGGCCTGCACCGGCGTGGGATCCGCGTTGCAATGATCACCGGCGATGCACGGCCGGTGGCAGATGCCGTGGCGAGGACCCTTGGCATCGACGAGGTCTTCGCGGAGGTGCTGCCAACAGAGAAGGATGCGAAGGTGCGGGAGTTGCAGCGCCGCGGCCATCGGGTGGCCATGGTGGGTGACGGGGTCAACGACGCGCCGGCATTGGCCCGTGCCGAGGTCGGCATCGCAATCGGCGCGGGAACTGACGTTGCGGTCGAGTCAGCCGGGGTGGTGCTTGCGGGTGATGATCCGCGCGCCGTTGGCTCTGTCATCGAACTGTCGCGTGCCGCGTACCGCAAGATGTGGCAAAACCTCGGCTGGGCAACTGGCTACAACGTGCTGGCCATACCACTGGCTGCGGGAGTCCTCGCCTCGATTGGCTTCGTGCTCTCGCCTGCGGTAGGCGCGATCTTGATGTCTGCGTCGACCCTCCTTGTGGCGTTGAATGCACAGCTGTTGCGGAGGCTGGATCTGGATCCGGCCCGAATCCGATCATGAAAACCCCAGTGATAGAAACAAAACATGGACTATCGCACTCTCGGGCGCAGCGGCTGCGCCGTTTCTTCACTCTGCTTGGGGACCATGACGTTCGGGGTCGAGACGGACGAGGCCGGCTCCCATGAGCAGCTTGATCGTTTCGTCGAGGCGGGCGGCACACTGGTGGATACGGCTGACGTGTACGCCCGCGGCAAGTCCGAAGAGATCATCGGTGACTGGTTCGCGAGGCGGCCGGCCGACGTCACAGAGCGAGTAGTCCTCGCGACGAAGGGCCGGTTTGCGATGGGCAGCGAGCCCAACTCGCTCGGGTTGTCAACCCGTCATCTGACCCGAGCCCTGGACGCATCGCTTTCACGGCTCGGGCTAGACCGGGTTGATCTTTACCAGGTACATGCCTTCGATCCGTGGACGCCGCTGGAGGAAACGTTGCGTACCCTCGACGGCTTCATTCGTGCAGGCAAAATCAGCTACTACGGCCTGTCCAACTTCACCGGCTGGCAGCTGACCAAGACTGTCCAGCTGGCGAACGCCCTAGGGGTCGCACCACCGGTGACGCTGCAGCCGCAATACAGCCTGATCGTGCGGGAGATCGAGTGGGAGATCGTGCCCGCGGTACAGGACGCCGGCATGGGGATGCTGCCGTGGAGCCCACTGGGCGGCGGCTGGCTGTCTGGGAAGTATGAGCGTGACCAGCGCCCGACGGGCAGCACGCGGCTCGGGGAGGATCCCGAGCGCGGCATGGAGGGGTACGACCGCCGAGGAACCGAGCGCACCTGGAACATCATCGACGCCGTCCAGAAGGTGGCTGAAGATCGTGGCGTCTCAATGGCCGTGGTCGCTCTGGCGTGGGTGACAGCTCGGCCGGCGGTGACATCGACCATCCTGGGCGCGCGCACCATGGAGCAGCTCGAGACCAATCTCCGCTCAGCGGACTTGCACCTGAGTGCTGAGGAGACCGCGACCTTGGATCAGGCAAGTGATTTGCATGCTACTGACTATCCGTACGGTGAGCTGGGAGTCGACCAGCGCAGCAGGAATCTTGCAGGCGACTGAGACACCTGGCGAAGCCTCAGCGGGCACGACACCAGGCGCGGAAAGTCGCGTTGGATCTTGCAGCCCCGGTGAAACATCAGGCTGACGAACTTGGTCGAGGGGTTGAAGCTAACGATGTTGCCTTTCCCTCCTCACTTTCATGATCAACTCGGCGGTCGCCGATAGGCCGTCCAGCTCATCATTTCGCAACAAGTTGTCGCAAGCGACACCTCGAGCGCGCCCGATGTTTCGCCTTCAGCCACTCTTTTGCAACGAGTTCGCAATCTTGCCCTTGGGGGAGCAGGCCAAAATGGGAGCATGGCTCATGGACAGCTGTTGCATAGGGCGACCAGCTGAAGCTAGGAGGAAAGACATGGAGATTATCGGAGTAATTGTCGCGGGCATCATTATTGGCCTGCTCGGCAAGTTCGTTGCTCCGAGCGCTCGGGACAACATCCCGATCTGGCTCACCATCCTGTGTGGCATCGGTGGTGTTCTCATCGGGTGGTACGTCTACACATTGTTTGGCGGCGACGGCAGCCCCGGCATCGATTGGGTTCGGTGGCTCATCGCGATCGCGGTTGCAGCGGTATTGGTGATCATCGCCGACTTGGTGGTGGTGAGGACTAGAGCCGGGCGCACGCAGGCCTAGCTCCAGCCCCCTACTCCTTACTGACGCCCCACCTCACTCGTTGACCGCTCTGAAACTCAGGGCGGCAACTGGGTGCGGTGGGGCGCCTGCGTGTCGACCAACCGTGCTGACCTGACCGCTACGCTCCCGGTGTGGTGCTACCTCTGCTAAAAACCGCGGGTACTTCCGTTCACCTCTGGCGGGTGATGCTCTCCCGGCCCCGCCCATGGGACGCTCGACGTACTTACAAGATTCAAAGGTGGTATCAGTGAACGCGCTTGTATGGGCTCCATTGATCTTGTATCTCGTCGAGCTGACCATCAAGATCGTGGCGCTCGGTACGGTGCCCAGCAATCGTCGACCGTCCTCCTCGATCGCATGGTTGCTTCTGATTGTGGTGACGCCGATTCTCGGCTTGGCCCTCTTTCTTTTGATCGGGAGCCCGTTCGTACGGGGCAGGCGAGCCAAGGTTCAGACGGAGGCGAACAAGGTCATATCTGAACGTACTGCCGAGATTCCTGACGTACCGCCGGGTTCCGACATCCCAGTCGGGGTGGACAGCCTCTTTCGCCAGAACCGGCGCCTGAGCTACCTGCCGTGTGTCACAGGTGTCAGTCATGGATTGTTCGGCGACTCCGATGTCTCGCTCAAGGTAATGGCCGAGGCGGTGAATGAAGCTAAGTCAACGGTCCATGTCGAGTACTTCATCACGGCGTGGGACGACACGACCGACATTGTTATGACGGCGTTGGCCGATGCGGTCAAGCGCGGCGTTCGCGTGAGGTTGCTGTACGACGACATCGCATCTCGCCGATATCCAGGGCTCAAGGAGATGAACTCACGGCTTTCCGCAGCCGGGATCGAGTGGCACGAGATGATGCCAATCAAGCCCTTCAAGGGCAAGTGGCGCCGCCCCGATCTCCGGAATCATCGCAAGCTGCTCGTGGTGGACAGCAACGTGGCCTTCATGGGCTCGCAGAACTTGATCGACTCCAGCTATCTGTCGCCGAAGAACATCAAGATCGGCAGGCGCTGGCAGGATCTCAACATCAAGATCAGCGGCGGGATCGTCATGGAGCTCGAGGCGGTCTTCGCTATGGACTGGTACACCGAGACCGGAGAGCGGTTGGGCGCTGAGATTGAGTCTGTGACTGATGCCACCGCAGACCAAGTCCCGATGCAACTGGTCCCGTCAGGGCCAGGTTATTTGACGATGCCGAACCTGAGACTCTTCACCGGACTGGTGCATCGCGCGCAGCAGAAGTTGTCCTTGACCAGCCCGTATTTCGTGCCCGATGACTCTTTGTTGGAGGCGATCACCACCGCTGCCTACCGTGGCGTCGCGGTTGAGTTGTTCGTATCAGAGCAGGCCGACCAGTTCGTGGTCCAGCATGCTCAAGCCTCGTACTACGACGTGCTGCTAGAGGCGGGCGTGCGGATCTATCAGTATCCAAAGCCGATTGTGTTGCACGCCAAGCACTTCACCGTCGACGACATGGTCGGCATCATCGGATCCAGCAACATGGACTACCGCTCATTCGGGCTGGATTACGAAATCACGCTCATGTCGACCGGTGATCAGTTTGTCGCCGACCTGCAAGCGGTCGCCGACGGGTATCGAGCGGTATGCCCTGAGTTGACGCTGGCCGAGTGGCGCCGGCGACCGAAGGGCCAGCGCTATGTCGAGAACGTGATGCGGCTGGTGTCGGCACTGCAGTAGTAGTGCATGGGTTTATCAGTATCCGTTTGTGGATACAGACTAGGCTTTATGTCAGACAACTCCCTATAGTATGGCATTGTGGATCTTGCTATCTTCGACAAGTCACACATGCTGGGCGATCTGGTGCCCATTAGTGGTACAGATCCGACTCGTGGAGCGTGGGAGCACGCGGCGTTTTTACCTGCCACCCTTCCGACAGAGGAGCCACCGCTCCGAGGAGTTACATACCGGCAAGTCGCCCGCGCCCGGGCATCCCTGGCCACTCTCGATAACACGGCGCGTCGCCTGCCGAACCCAAGCTTGCTGCGCCGACCTGCACTAGGACGGGAGGCTCAGAGCACCTCAGCTCTCGAGGGCACCTACGCGCCCCTGGCACAGGTACTGACCGAGGACGAGCAGGCTCCACCGTCGGTGAATTTGCGTGAAATCTTCAACTACATCGCGATGGCTGATCAAGCATTCGGATGGATCCAGGAGGGGCGGCCACTCAGTGTTGGCCTACTGGCCGACCTCCAGAACGTGCTTGTTCGCCATACCCCCGGCGAGAGCGAATGGCCCGGGCAAATTCGCGGAGATCAGGTCGTGATTGGACGTCGCCTTGATGCCGATCGCAATGAGTTTCCGGTCAAGGCGGCACGGTTTGTCCCAGCACCTCCAGGACTGGACCTCGAAGCCCGCATCCGCGACTTGGTGGAGTGGATCAACACCGACCACTCCGACGAGATCGACCCCGTGGTGGCTACCGCGATGGCGCACTACCAGTTCGAAGCCCTGCATCCATTTCACGATGGCAACGGACGCATCGGCCGGCTGCTGATTGTTCTGCAACTCATGATCACGGGCGTGCTGAGCGAACCGACCTTGACCGTATCGGAGTGGTTCGAGGCTCGCCGGGCTGAGTACTTCGACCGGTTGCTCGCGGTCAGCTGCCAGGGTACGCGAGCCTGGGACCACTGGATCGATTTCTTTGCAAGCGGGCTGGATGCTTCGGCTGTCTCCACGCACCGACAAATGCTCGACTTACTCGACGTTCAGAAGGAGTTGCACGCGCGGGTCCGGTCCTCCAACCTCCGCTCGGACAACGCGAACAAGCTGGTCGACCTTGCGGTTGCCCGTCCATCGTTCACCGCACGCCAAGTCGAGCACGAGCTGCGCGTCTCCTACGGGCGGGCCAACGGACTGATCTCTCAGCTTGTGAAACTCGGGCTCTTGCAGCCGGTGCACCCCGAAACTGCGCGCGACCGGCGCTTTCAGGCGCCCGCAGTTATGGATGTGCTGCTCGCATCATGATCGACCTTCGCATTTACATACCCATACGATGCAGAGATAGCGCTTTGCCCTTGAGCTGGCCGAGCATTGATTGGAAAGGATGCCTCCGGTGACTACTCTCAGGCCCCGCTTTGTCCGCGTCGGAAACCGGATCGGTGTCTGGATGTACCGGCTGTCCGACGGTCGGCTCATGAACACCAACGAGGCAAAGGTTTTGATGATCACGACACCGGGCCGGCGTACCGGCGTGCTGCGCTCCACCTGCGTGCGCTACCTCGAAACGCCCGATGGTTTGGTTGTCTGGGCACCGCGTCCGGCGCGCCCCGCGACCCCTTCAATCAGTCGAAGGTCCATCAGATAACCAAGAAGGCAATTGACTGTGGCACAGCCATAGTCAATACTGCTGACGTGACAGATCCGTACGCGCCGGCGCAGGGCCGGATTGAGTACGTACAACTTCCAGCGCTCGATCTCGAGCAGTCGGCCGCCTTCTACGAGCGCGTTTTTGGATGGGCTGTTGACCACACCAGCGGAAGCTTTGAGGCACCCGGAGTGATCGGCCAGTTGACCACCGACCTCGCGCCCGCCAATGCTGGTGGACCGGTCGTGTGGATCTCAGCCGACAGCCTTTACCGCGTGCTGGGCCGCGTCGAGGCCAGCGACGGCAGCGTGCGTGGCCGTCCGCAACTCGACGGGGGTGAGCGCTGGCTTGCCGAGATCGACGACCCGGCCGGCAACCGAATCGGCATCGTGGTACCCGTTGGCGCGCCGCAATCTCAGACCATGATCGCCGTACGCGATGTCGAAGCGTCCAGCCGCTGGTATCAGCAACTGCTAGGTCTCCGCAGTGATCATGGAGGCCCTGAGTACGAGCGGCTGCTGGCCGGCAGCACTCTTGTTCTTCAGCTTCATCATCGCGGTGTGGAACATCATCACGGGCTCTTCGTCAACCCCGGCACCGAGGTCGGTAACGGCGTGCTGCTTTGGTTCGGCGAGGTGGCGGACTTTGACGACGTCATAACACGTGCCGAGCGGCTCAACGCGCCGATCGTGCGAGCACCTCACCGAAACCCGCCGGAAGGCGAGGGCAACGGTCCAGGTCATCACGAGATCTGGATCAAAGACCTGGACGGCTACACCGTGGTCGTTGCCAGCACAGACGGCGAGGCGTACGAGCGGCCGCGCACCGAGGGCGACTAGACATTCGCCGGGGGCTCCGCTCGCGTGACTCGGAGAAATCGGTCGACGGCGATGTGCGCCCGGCGGCGGATCTCAGTCGGGGTCGGTGGGTTCTCGCCGAGCAGGACGCGTATCTGGGTGTCTTGAATGATGAGGCCCGGCTCAACCTCGCGCGAGCCCTCGCGATCGGTGCCGGCTTCGCCGCCCTTGCGGTGGCTGCCACCGCTCGAGTGCCTGCAGCTCACTCTGGGCGCTAGTGGCAAAGACCTCCAAATCTGGGCAGATCATACGGTCGCCGACGGCCATGATGTTGAACTGCCCTGCGTACGACAGACCGCCCACCCCGAGAGACACCTTGGCGATGAGAGGCAACACGGGGAACACCTCAAGCAACTGCGCCCCGGCAAGGTAAAGCGACAGCGGCGGGCCGGGTAGGTCGGCGATCGCCACATTCACTGGTTGACGATCAAGGACTTTCAACAGCGCCCACCGGGCGAGCCCGCTCCACAGCAGCGTGCCGAGGGAAGGGCGGCGCCTGGCCTTCCGTTTGGCCGTCTCCGCAGCGATCCGCCGCAGTCTCTCACCAGGCTCGGATGCCCCGACGGGGAGCGGCACCACCATCTGTGCGAGCAAATTCCCCGGTTCCTCCGGGCTGGCGCTGTGCCGCAACGCGACCGGCACGTAGACCGGCAATACGAGGTCATCGACGCACTCGCCGCGGCTGCGAAGGAGTCCGTACAGGCCACCGGCAATGATTGCCAGGAGAACGTCGTTCACTGTTGCGCCGTGGGTATGCGCGATCTGCTTGATCACGTCCAAGCTGCTTCGAATGAGGGCGAGGCTGCGATCTGGGCCGACGACCCGGTCGAGGCTGGTCACGGGTCCTCGTCTGTCGGAAATGAGCTCGCCGATCGCGGGCCACACGGAGCGGACCTTGCGTAGCGTGATCGCCGGATGTACCAAGATCGCGAACGTGCGACGCAGCCCATTGAGGTGCCGTCTCAGGTTATCTGCGAAAAGATCAACTGCCGTCGGCCGGGACGCTGGAGTCCATGCCCGAGCTAGTTCTGTCGGGCTCTCGGGAGTGGCATCGAGTAGTGCTGCAATGGTGGCCAACCCGGCGATGCCGTCGGCCATAGCGTGATGGACCTTGATCAACAAGCCGACCCGGTTTTCCGGGAGGCCGGGAAGGAGCCACATCTCCCAGAGCGGTCGAGACCGATCCAGGCGGCGCGCCAGCAGTTGCTCGACCGCACCCAGCAGCCGAGACTCGTTAGCCGGAGCCGGAAGTTGACGTACGCGTACGTGATCGCTGACGTCAAAAGCCGGGGCATCCAACCACAGCGGAGTTCCCAATCCCAGGCGGGGTATGGAGAGGATTTGCCGAAACCGAGGGACGAGGTGCAAATGTTGTAGTACCGCCGCTCGTACCTTCTCGATCAACAAACGGCCATCCGGGTCGAGCAGGCTTTCACCGTCCAGGACAGCCAGACAGCCGATCTCCTGCGGCCACCGCTCGTCCGGGGAGAGCATGAC
>JBKPBV010000046.1:0-5450 GCA_046727055.1 Actinomycetota bacterium
CTGCTGGAGACTTTGGGCTCTGATAGACCGATCGTTTTGGTGCTTGAGGACCTGCACTGGGTAGACGACTCGACACCGGGTGCCATTCGGGCGATTGTGCACGACCTCGGTCACGTCGCTTTGCTTCTGGTGGCAACGCTGCGGCCGACGCCGCGCTCGCCGGACCTCGATGTGCTTCTCGACGAGTGTGTCGCTATCGGAACGCGCGTGATTCAACTGAGATCCCTCAAATCGGCTGACGTCGATGCTCTAGTCCGCCGCCGGCTTGGTGCTGCCCCTGGAGCGTTGTTGAGTTCGATCGTCGCCAAGGCGGGAGGCAACCCGCTATGGCTCGTGGAACTGATCCGGTCGCTTGAGGCTGAGGGATGGTTAGAAAGGGACGGGGATGTCGTGGAGGCGGTTGCTGATGAGTTGCCCAGTACGCTGCGGGATCTCGTACTCCGCCGACTTAGATACCTCCCTGTCGGTACCCTCAACGTCCTGCAGCTTGCATCGTTGCTCGGTGAGGCCGTCTCGGTGCGAGACTTGGCCGTGGTAGCCCGCCGTTCGGAGCCGGAACTCATTGCCGATCTTTCTGAGGCGTTTCGCGGCCGGCTGTTGGATGAGCGCGCCGACGCCGTCGTCTTCCGACATCAGGTCGTGCAACAGGCGATCTACGAAGACGTCCCAATGCCGGCGCGGAGAGCGATGCACAGGCATGCTGCGGGGGCATTGGCTCGTTCCGGGGCTGACCCGGCTACGGTGGCAAGCCACGTGTTGTTGGGAGCAGACCGGGGTGATCTCCAAGCGGTTCGTTGGCTGCGGGACGCGTCGATGGCGGCAGCCGCGAGCGCACCCTCGGTGGCGGTGAAGCTTCTTCGACGCGCCATTGAGCTGCTTCCGGCTGGCCACACCGATGCAGATTTGGTTAGTGCTGAACTCGCAGAGGCGCTGCAGCGGTCCGGGCAGGTCGCCGAGGCGTCCGCGGTCGCAGAATCCATACTCGCCCGGTCGCATCGAGCAGACGTCGACATCCCGCTGCGACTGACGCTGGTGTCGGCTCTTTCCCTACAGAACCGACCGATCGCGTTGGTAAAACGCGCCGAGTCCGCCCTCCAAGCCCCCGGGCTACGCATCGAGGACCAAGCCCTCGTCCTGACCCAGGCCAGCTACGGTCGCACGTTCTCAGGCGACTTCGTTGGAGGAGAGGCCACAGCCCGACGAGCACTCGCAATCGCCGAGCGGGCCGCGAGCGTCGCGATGACCGTCTGGAGCCTGTCGGCACTAACGCCCGCCGTGAAGACCCAAGGACGGTATGGGGAAGCGCTCGCAATTACCCGCCGTGCCGTCGCCCTCGCCTTCGATCCGCTCAACGATGAGGCCCGGCTCAGGCACCCACACTTCTTTCTTGCGATGGCGCTCGCCGACTCCGATCGCTTCAAAGAAGCGAAAGATGCTTATGCTCGCGTGATCAGTGAGTCAGAGGAGCTGGGATCGGGTTGGTTGCTTCCGGACATGCTGATGCTCGCCGGTGAATGTCGCTTTCTTACCGGGGATTGGGACGATGCCGCTGCAGAGTTCGAGCCTGGACTGCTCCTCGCTGCACAGCATGGCCAACGGATTTCGATAAATCAGACGCGCGCGTACCAGGCAGTAATTGCCACAGCACGCGCAGACCTGACGGCAGCCAAGTCCACGCTCAGCATCGTCGCCGACCAGTTGAGCACCGATGCGCCCTGGTACGGCGCCGAAATGGTCGGATTCGCCGCGGCCGCCATCGCTGAAGCAGCGGGTGACCAGTCTCGCGCTTTTCAGACACTGTGGCGCTTCTGGCTATACGACATCGAGCGCGAGATCCGCTACTACCATCGGTACTTCGGCCCGTCCCTGGTACGGCTCGGACTCGCTCTTGGTCGAGTCGACCTTGCTGACGACGTCGTAGGGGTCGTCGAAGGCGGTGCTGCTCTGGCGCCCGAGGTCCCGAGCGTGATGAGCGCCGCGCTGCGCTGCCGAGGCCTTCTCGAGCGTGATCCCGAACGATTGCTTCACGCCACCGAACTGGCTCGCCAGGGCGGTCGAGCACTCGACCACGGGGCCGCATGTGAGGATGCGGCCGCTGTGCTTGTAGGCGCCGGTCAGCCGGAAGATGCTAAGCGGCTTCTCGTTGAGACGCAGTCCAGGTACAACGAAATGGGTGCAACTGCTTGGTCCGCACGGGTAGCTGCGGCCTTGCGGCGGCTGGGCGTCCACCAGGGCGTACGGGGCGGCCGTCGTCGGCCAGAGACGGGTTGGGAGAGCCTCACGTCAAGTGAACGGGCCGTCTCCAAGTTCGTGGCCCAGGGTCTGACCAACCGAGAGATCGCCCGACGGCTGCACATCTCGCCTCACACGGTGAACACGCATATGCGTCACATCTTTCAGAAGCTCTCAGTGAGAACGAGAGCCGAGCTGGCGGCCATGATCGCCGCCAGGCACAGCGACAACAAGCTCACGCATTCGAGTGATGTTTCACGAGGCGGCGGGCGCACATCCTGAACCCAACGGATTTATCCTGGGAAAGGACGATGTCATGTCTTCAATCGGATTTATTGTCCCTGTGGTGCCGGGCAAAACGGAGGCCGATCGGGCGGCCGTGATTTCCTGCTGGCGCGGGGAGCGTCGCGATGCATACCAGGCCTCGCGTCGGCGCCTCGGGATCAGCAGAGAGGCCATCTTCATTCAACCAACGCCGAACGGGGACGTCGTGGTCGTGTACTGGGAGGCCGACGACCTCGACGCGGCATTCAAAGGGATGGCCACGTCGGACGATCCGTTCGACCGCTGGTACCGCGATCACATTCGTGATGTCCATGGCGTGAACGTCGAGGATGGGTTTCCGCCGCCGGAGCAGATCATGGACTTTCGAGCCTGAAACTCCCCGGCGCCGCACCTTCTCGAGCACCGCCTTCGGAGTCCGGCAATTCCGCAGGCCCGAGAGGGCTACACGCTAACCCGCCCTGGACACCAGGCCGGATGCCTGGCCACAGTTCCTATCGCCGCTTTCCAATAGGTGGACGACATGGCGGGTTCGGCGTGACCGGCTGGGACTCCGTATCGGGGCCAACCGTGTCCGATCCGCCCTGAGGCTCCTCGCCTCTTGTGTTCAAGATGCGCACGGCGACGAGCGCGGCGACCACCAGGAAAGTTGTCGAGGTCCGGCTCCGGCGGGGACCGCGCATGTCTCAGTCAGCCGCCAGCTTACGGTCCGCGGCGCCTGTTGGGGCCTTCCCGCTGAGAGACTCATCTCTAATGCCGCGCTTGCCAGATCGACTGCTAAGTCATCAACCGGTGTCTACTCGGCCTCGTCTAGAACCGCCTCTAAATGCTGTGATTTCTCAGACCGCCGCACTTCCGTCTGACGTACCCCCTCGAACTCTCAAAGCTTCGAGTCGAACACACCTGATGCACGCCGGAATTAGCTCGGGCCGGCCTGACCGCTCCGGCGGGTTGTACCCCCTTCGGGTGGGTGTGACGATGAGCATCCACAAGCTGACCGCGGGGGCCGGTTATGACTATTTGACTCGGCAGGTCGCGGCGCTGGATGCGACCGAGAGAGGTCACACCGGGCTGGCGTCGTACTACACCGAGCGGGGTGAGGCGCCCGGGGTTTGGATCGGTTTCGGCTTGGACGGGATCGACGGCCTGACCGTCGGCGACCCAGTGACCGCCGAGCAGATGCGAGCGCTGTTCGGCTGCGGCCTGCACCCGTTGGCCGAGCTCCGCCAGCAGCAGCTGGAAGGACCAGACCTCACCGACCGTGACTTACAGGAGGTAACCCGGCTGGGGGTGCCGTTCAGAGTTGTCGATGGTGTCGTCAGCCCGTTCCGGCTCGAGGTGGCCAAACGCATCGGGGCGATCAACAGCGCGGCCGGCCTACCGAGTGAGGCGCCGCTGCCGGCCGCGGATCGGGCGCGGGTGCGGACCGATGTGGCCCGCGAGTTTTTCCTGTCCGAGCATGGCCGGGAGCCGGTGGATACCCGAGAACTGGTGGGGCAGATCGCGAAAGACTCGCGGCCGCGGGCACAGACGGTGGCCGGGTACGATCTGACGTTCTCGCCGGTGAAGTCGGTCTCGACCCTGTGGGCGGTCGCCGACCCGGCGGTGCGGCCGTTATCGAACGCGCCCATCAGACTGCGGTCAAGGACGCCTTGGCGTTCATCGAGAAGCATGCCCTGTTCACCCGGACCGGGCCACAAGGCATCCGGCAGGTCAACGTCCGAGGCCTGGTCGCGACCGCGTTCACTTACCGGGACAGCCGGGCCGGCGACCCGGATCTGCACACCCACGTCGCGGTCGCGAACAAGGTTCAGACCCTCGACGGACGCTGGCTGTCCATCGACGGCCGGGTGCTCTTCAAGGCCAACGTTGCCGCGTCGGAGGCCTACAACACCGCCCTCGAACAGCACCTCCGCGACACGTTGGGGGTGCGGTTCGCCGAACGACCCGGCACCGACCCGGCGAAGCGGCCGATCCGGGAAATCGTCGGTGTCGACACCCGACTGAACCAACGCTGGTTGACCCGCCGTACCCACATCAACACCCGCCGCGGCGAACTCGCCATCCGATTCCAGGATGATCACGGCCGGCCACCGACACAGGTCGAAGCGTTGCATCTGGCACAGCAGGCGACCTTGGAGACCCGCGACGCCAAACACGAACCCCGATCCCTTGCCGAGCAACGCACAACCTGGCTCAATGAGGCTGCAGCCGTGTTAGGCAGCTCGGAGGCCGTCGCGTCGATGGTGCGGACGGCGCTGGCACCGCCGGCTGAAACCGCCACCAGGATTGTCGACGCCAGCTGGGTCACAGAGACGGCTAATCACGTCCTGAGCGTAATGGAGGCGAGCCGGTCGACCTGGCAGATGTGGCATGTCCGCGCCGAAGCACAGCGGCAGGTCCGCACGACCGGCGTGACGGCAGAACGGGCGAGTGCCTTGGTGGACCTGCTGGTCGATGAGGTGCTGGATCGTCGATCTGTTGCCCTGGCCGCGCCGCACGACGGCATCCAGGAGCCGGAGGTGTTGCGGCGGGTCGACGGGTCGTCGGTCTACACCGTCGCCGGCGCCGACCTCTACACCTCGCAGCGGATCCTCGACGCGGAACAGCGCCTCATCAACACCGCTGGACGACGCGATGGGTCAGCCGTCGACCAGGTGGCGGTCGATCTAGCGTTGCTGGAGATGGCGGCGAACGGCACCGCACTCGATGCTGGGCAGGCCGCACTGGTCCGCCAGATGTGCAGCTCCGGGGTACGTCTTCAGCTTGCGATCGCACCGGCCGGCGCCGGGAAAACCACGGCCATGCGCGCCCTGGTCCTGGCCTGGACCGAAGACGGCGGTCAGGTGCTCGGCCTGGCTCCGTCGGCTGCCGCGGCCGCCGTCCTCGCTGAGCAAACCGGGATCCGCAGCGAGATACTCGCCAAACTCACCTGG
>JBKPBV010000047.1:0-10105 GCA_046727055.1 Actinomycetota bacterium
CAACTTCCCTTGACCGCCCTGGTACTGCGGAGTGGTGTCACACCGGCCAGTGCCTTCACCGAGAGCTCGCGCGGTGCGGTCGACCTGCAATTGTGGAGTGCCGGCACCCTGGAGCGGATCGAAGCCGGTGATGTCGAACTAGCCCTCACTGCGCGAGCCGACGAGTTGGTCATCGCGCTGCTAGAACGCCCCGCCGATCAGCCCGCCTGGCAGCAGTTCTTGAACCAGGCTCTTGGTACGCCGTTCTTCACCGGATCCTCCACTTCCCGGGGCGCCATCCTCTTCTGCCCTGTCGATAGCCCGGTAGGCCGCCGGTGGCTGGCTTGGTGCTTTGGGTATGGCTCTCGGGCGTTGAGACGCACCGCAACCGATTCTCGATTCGGCCTCATGGTCGCTCTAAACGCGCTCGCTCGACTTCCGGAGGTCTCCACGGCGGCCGAAGGCGCACGGCAAGGACCCAACCGGCCGCACCTCCGAGATATGGCGACTCGTTCGACGCTGGGTCCGAGGCATCACAGTAGTTACCGCGCAGCGAGAAACGTCCTGCCCGAAGCGTTCCCAGTGGACCGGCGTAGGCAGCTCGTCCGATCGGTCGGAGGCCGCAGCTCTGATCCTTTGCTTGGCGCCGTCCGGGGCGGGCGCTCGCTGGCCTTTCGTAGGTCCGTGGAGTTGATCGAAGAGTTTCTTGCTCTCTCGTCGGAGGTGCTGGAACGAGCGGCCGATATTGGCTACAAAGCCACCTTCGGATGGGTTGACCGCCTGACTCTCGTGGATGATGACGACATCCGCCAAGCGCTGACTGAGCAACTCGCCAATGAGTTGGTGACGGAGCCAGTCCCCGACGCCGATGTGATGCTTCCCGATGACTTGCTGGACGATGACGACGAGCGCGCGATCGAGTTCATCCTGCTCCCTCGGGAGCGTGAGGCATCGGCTTGCAGGAAGAATTTGACCATCGCTGCTCTTGCGGCTCCGCTGAAACAGTTGACGGATCCGGCGCAGCGGGTACGTGTGCTCGAACAGCCGCTTCGGTTCCTTGATGAGGCTCGACGGGAAGTCGGCACAGCCACGATGCTCGAATGCCTAGCCGCTGACCTAACCCGCAACAGCGGCCGGTATGTCTTGGACGAGGGCGACTTCTACCGTGTCGATGCGTCGTTCGTGGAGGATGTCAACGAGGAATTGCGAGAGCTGCCCGAGTCTTCCGTTCGGTTTCTCTGCTATCACGGGGAATCGGAGCCGCGGTATAACCGGCTTGTCGCTGAGGCCGATCCCGCACGTTTCGTGCTTCTGGACGGGCAACTCTTCCGCACACCTGGTGAGGCCGGCGTCGAACTGTGCGACCTGCTCTCGGACACAGGGGTCCTGGTACACGTCAAGCGTAAGGGCAGGTCATCTGTCCTCAGCCATCTGTTCCTCCAAGCAGCTAACAGCTGTGATCTGCTCCGGCGCTCACCACCGGCACGCGACCAGCTGATCCAGATGATCCAGGCAAGCACTACCTCACCGGACCTCGTCGATGCCACCCGTGCAACGCTTGCCGCGCTCGAACGACGCGATAGCGGTCCAGAGATCACCTTGACGTTCCTAGGCGACTTCCGGACCAACCGCATTGCCGACCTCCCCCTCTTCTCGAAAGTCAGCCTGGTTCAGGTCATTCGCACCCTTGGGCTGCTCGGATACCGCACCTCTTACAAACTCGTTAGGACGTGTTGGACCAGCCATCCGCCCAGCCAGCGGGCCTGGGGCTGAGTTTGAGGTGAAGGCCGACACCAGGCCGTGGCTCCCCGACTCGACTATGTCGACCGGTGGATTACAGCTGCGCCGCGATAGTCCTTCGGCCAGACCTGTTGAACTGCTTGACGCTTCGATTGAGCATGCCGAGGTTCTAGGAGTATGCGACTGGTTCGCGTCTAGGTGTGGGGAGTGTCGTTGATGGAAGGGCGGCAGCAAGCCGTGTGGGGTGGCCAGACGATGACCGCTGAGCCGAGCGTCGGCTCTGGTCGGCTGGATCGCGTGCGGCAAGCTGCAAGCCGGTGGGTGGGGCAGCTAGTCGACCTGAGCGGTCGCAACACGCTCCTCTACTACAAGGACCTCAAGGTCGGGACCTTGGACCTCGGGGGCGGCGAGCCGGCCGCGCTCGATGTGCTGCTCAGCGGCCGGTCCGTGCGGCTGTCGGCCTTATTCCCTGATCCCACCGAGCTGGCTGGTGCGGCTCGGCGGGCACGGACGATCCGGGCGAAGGCAGTCGAGCTGTTTGAGGAACGGGGCATCCAGACGTTGCACCTGGCCCGCGGCATGGCGACCTGGGACAACCAGCGGGGTGTGGCCACCCCCGCCGCGCCCGTCTTGTTGCAGGCGGCCGCATTGGCTCCTCGAGGGCCGGCTGCTGAGGACTTTGATGTGAGCTTGGTCGGCGAGCCTGAAGTGAATCCGACCCTGCTGCACCTGCTGAGTACCGACTACCAGGTCGAGCTTGACGCCGAGGAGCTGCTCGACCTGCTGGAGGAGGACGGTGGCGGCAGCGTTGATCCAGCCCGGTTGTTTGACCGCCTAGCCAAGGAGGCCGCGGCGGCGGTCTCGGCGTTCGCGATCAATGAGCGGCTGGTAGTGGGGACCTTCTCGTATGCCAAGCTACCCATGGTCCGCGACCTGGAGTCCTTTCAGGAAGCCTTGGCGGCTCATGATCTGATCGCGGCAATGGCCGGTGACGAGCAGGCCCGCCAAGCCATCCGCGACCGTATGGGGGATCCAGACCCGACTGCCCCGGACCACACCCCGCCAGCCGACGAGTTCCTGGCGTTAGATGCCGACGCTAGCCAGAACTACGCCATCAACGCAGCCGTGGCCGGGCAGGATCTGGTCATCAAGGGCCCGCCGGGGACCGGCAAGAGCCAGACCATCGCCAACATGATCAGCACGCTAGCCGCCCGCGGTCAGCGGGTCCTCTTCGTCGCCGAGAAGCGGGCTGCTATTGACGCCGTCCTGTCCCGCCTGGCAAAGGTCGGCCTGGATGATCTGGTGATGGATCTGCACCGCAGCGTGGGATCCCGGCGCAAGTTCGCCCAGCTCCTGGCCCAGGGGCTGCACGAAGCGGGCCAAATCCCTCTGACCAACTTCGTCCAGGACCACGCACGACTGGAGCGACGCCGAGGGTCACTCAGCGAGCATGTCGTCGCACTGCACGCCGACCGGCACCCATGGGATGTGTCGATCTACCAGGTGCAATGCCGACTTCTTGGCCTACCCAAAGCAGCCACCACGCCGGTTCGGCTCTCCCGCGAGGCACTTGCCGACCTGGGCGCAGACGCCATTGATAAGGCCGGTGACGAGCTCCAGGAGTTCGTCACTCGTGGTGGGCTTGCCCTCAACCCATCCACCAGGCCGTGGGCTGAAGCGTCAGTGGTCAGCGGCGAGCAGGCCGCAACCGCGCTAGAGACTGTTGATCGGCTGGCCAGTCACACCCTGCCTATCGTCACGCAGAAGCTTGAGGAGGCGCGGGCTGCGGTCGGGCTCCGCAAACCAACCTCGATCACCGAATGGCAACAGTTCCTACAGCTCCTCAACGGCGTTCGCATCACCCAAGACCGCTTCGGTGCCGAGGTGTTCCAGCATGACCTTGCCGCGCTCACCGGTGCACTTGCGCCGGCTACCCGCGGCCGCGTCGCGCGGCTGGGTGCCTTTCTGGGTTCGGGAAGCTACCGGCAGGCGCGAAAGCTCCTCCGCTCGCTGTGTCGAGATACGCCACCGCCTGTCCAGTTGCTGCACGCCGCCGCTCAGGAGGGGGCTGACCAGCAGGCACGCTGGCGCGCGGTTTGCATGGACAACGGTGACCCGCGGCTGCAAGCGACCCTTCCTGAGGTCCTCGGTGCCTTCGAGCAGCTGCAACGAGAGCTCGATGTGCTTGCGGGATTCCTGCCCACTCTCGCTGCTAGTCGGTGCTCATTGGAGCAAATCGCCGGCCAGCTCGCGGCCCTACGGGCCGACCAAGCCACCCTGCTCAAGCTTCCTGCACTGCATGAGCTCCGTACGGCGCTGCAGCGGCGAGGGCTTGCGCCGCTCCTGGATGATCTCCGAACCCGGCAGCTACCAGCAGCGCTATGTGTCGCCGCGCTCGAGCATGCCTGGCTCGCTTCGATCTATGAACATGTGGCGCTGGCCGATCCGAGGATCGGAGCATTTGACGGACAGCTCCACCACCAGAACGCCGAGGACTTCCGACGCCTTGACGCCACACACATCGCCGCCACCCCGGCACGGGTCAAGCGAGCCTGTGCCGAACGGCTAACCCGGACACGAGATCAGTTCCCCGACCAGAGCACCCTGGTCGAAGCCCAAGCGGCCCGCCAGCGCGGCCACAAGCCGATCCGAGAGCTGTTCGCGGCCGCCCCCCAAGTACTGACCGCCCTAAGGCCGTGTTGGGCGATGAGCCCGCTGCTGGTCAGCCAGCTGCTGCCCGGGGACCACCCCTACTTCGACGTAGTCATCTTCGACGAGGCCAGCCAAGTCGTGCCAGCCGATGCCGTGCCGGCGCTCTTGCGGGCCCGCCGTGCCATCGTCGCCGGCGATGACCGCCAGCTGCCCCCCACCTCGTTCTTCACCTCAGCAACCACCGACGAGGACGCCGAGTCCCAAGAGACTGATCTGGCATTCACCTCCGGGTTCGAGTCAATCCTGGACACGCTTACTCCGCTGCTGCGCATGCGCATGCTGACCTGGCATTACCGCAGCCGCAACGAACGCCTGATCGCCTTCTCTAACCTGCATCTGTACGACCGGGCCCTGACCACCTTCCCCGGCATCACCGGGGAACACTGCCTCGAGCATCTACTTGTGCCGCAGCCACTCGGCCTGGCCGGCCAGGAAGACAGCTCCTCGGCCGAAGTCCAACTCGTGGTCGAGCAGATTCTGGAGCACGCCCGGGCCCGCTCAGACCAGAGCCTGGGCGTGATCACGATGGGCATCAAGCATGCCAACCGGATCACCGAGGCTCTGCGGCAGGCCCGAGCGGCCGACCCCCAGTTCGAGGCCTTCTTCGATGAGAGCTTGGAAGAAGCCTTTTTCGTGAAGAACCTAGAGCGCGTCCAAGGCGACGAACGCGATGCGATCATCCTCTCGGTCGGCTACGGCAAGTCCCCAGACGGCCGCCTGCTCTACCGGTTCGGCCCCCTGCTCCAACAAGGCGGCGAACGCCGGCTGAATGTCGCCATCACCCGCGCCAAACAACACATGACGCTGGTGTCCAGCTTCGCCCACACCGACATGGATCCCAGCCGAAGCCAGGCCGAAGGCGTCCACCTGCTCGCCCACTACCTGGAATATGCCTCCAGCCGAGGCAGCAACCTCGGCCGCGCCGCCCTCACCATCCCAGAGCTCAACCCCTTCGAGATCTCGGTCCGTGACGCACTCACCACCGCCGGGATTCCCCTGCTCGCCCAGTACGGAGCATCGGGCTACCGCATCGACTTCGCCGCCCGCCACCCAACCAAACCCGGCCGCATGGTCCTGGCCATCGAATGCGACGGCGCCAGCTACCACGCCGCACCCACCGCACGCGACCGCGACCGGCTCCGCCAAGACCAACTGGAAGCCCTCGGCTGGAGCTTCCACCGGATCTGGTCGACCGACTGGTTCCACCACCAAGAGGCCGAAGTCGCCAAGGCAATCCAGGCCTACCAGCAGGCCGTCGCCGCTGCCAACGAAGACGACAACACCCCAAGCGCCCCGCCTGTCAGAGCCCACCGAGCCGTCGACGAGGCAGGAAGCACCATCCCTGACGCAACCGCGGCAACAGCTGTGCCCCTGCCCCTCCGGGGGCCACGGCCACCACTCCCGGCGGGATTGCCCATCGACCAGTACAGCCAACAAGACCTCATCGCCATCACCCACTGGATCGAATCCGACACCCTGCTTCGCACCGAGGACCAGGTCCTCGCCGAAGTCATGCGCACCCTCGGGTTCCAACGTCGAGGCAGCAGAATCGTCGCCACCATCCAACGAGCAATCCGCCAAGCACGCCGAAGCCGCTAGCGAGAGCACTAGGGCATGGCTTGGCCAGCCGGTCCGGAACGGTTCCGGCTAGCCCTTCGCGTGCTCCGACGGCGGGTCAGCAGGAAGGTCGGGGTACAGCACCCGGGCCAGCAGCCCAATCGCCCGGCCACGGATGCCCAGGTCGATGTCGGTGTATCTGAGACAGAGATTGCACGCCTGGTCCAGGGCGGCCTGGTCGTCTCGGGCCAACCAGGCCAGACGGGCCACGGCCAGGTCGTCGTCAAACTCCTCGACGGCGAAGGCCATGGCTCGCTCGACCAGCCGCTCCACCTGCGGATTTGTGGCGGCCACTGGTTGCCGAAGGCGTGACGACATGCCAGGGACGCTAGCGGCCGGCACCGCCGGATGCGAGGGCCTGCCCCGTGGGCTGTGGATAACCGGCGAGGCGAGTCCTGAGCCAAGGCTCACCACGCCGGTTCCATGGCGTGAGGGCTAGTAGAGGAGCTCGATCAGCTCCCAGTAGCCCGGCACAGCCTCCAGCCGCAGCGCGATGAAAACCGCTCGTTGGCCGCGGCGGACCACCGCCACCGCATCCACCAGGCCAGGCTGAAGCTCCTGAACCTGGACGCGCAGCACACTGGAGCCCCTGATCGGTGGCCCACCGCTCCGCTGGATCCGCTTGGCGACCGCCGCCCACAGGCTGGGGTGGCAGATCCGCTCCAGCTGACTGGCCGAGCGCAGCCCGGCCTCGACCTCACAGATGGCCAAGGCCAGGGCCCAGGCTGTGGCGGCCGGGTCGGGCAGGGTACGCCGGGCACCCGCACGAGCCTGCGTTCGCAGACGGAGCTCCTGGTCCGTGAACTGGGCAGCCAGCAGCGCGGCGAGCATGGGCGCCTCCTAGGGGCGTGGGCAGGCGGGGTGCCTGCCGGTCCTCCAAGGCGCAGCGACGGGGCCCCAGCCCGGTCAAGCCCGGCCAGTACCGTCATGCGCGGTAAGAGGTCTGGGGTGGTGGCCGAAGCAGCCAGGCCGGGCTTGAGGGGGCTGAGGTGGCGCTAGGCTCAAGGGACCGGCAGGCACCACCACGGCGACCGACGCGACCTGGTGGTTGCTCTGGGCGGTCCCCGCCTGACCAGCTTCGGTGGCCGTCGCCTAGCGTTTCCGCCCGGCTCAGCGTTGTTTAGGAGGTGGGTGCCCATCGTCTGGCGCGGCCTAATAGCCCCAGTTCCCGCCGCTCCTTACAGAAGCTCAGGAGAAATCCTCGCGATTCTGGCGAGCTTGCGCTTCTGACCACGACTGCGTTCCGCGCCGTCGGCACGCTTACAGGCGCCATGACCGGGGAACTCACCCCTTGGATCCCGCCAGAGTCGTTCTCCCTGCTCTCGCAGGTCTGCAGCGCGAAAAGCCAAGACAGTGTACTCAGGTCCCCACTTTTGCTGTAGGTCTAAGACAGACTCACCCGCTGCCTGCATCTCATCAGAGAAGTACACAGACATGTAATATGCTGAGCCGTCTCCTGCCGCTTTGTCCGAGAAGCAGTCGCTCTGTGGTGTACCATCTGGCTTGATATCGCTATTCTTGGCTAGGCGATAGACCGTACAGTCTGGAGGGACCTCGTCAGGAATCTCGATTGACACGATTTCCCGGCGCCCAAGTTAGCCATGTAGAATTCTCGACATCAAGCCTGCGAGAAGTGGTATGTTGCCCTCCAGCGGCAGCTCTCTGGGCTCTCCCCTATCGACCTCAAAGACTATCGAGTCCACCGCAGGGTTGTTCCCGACTTGAATCTCGACATGAAACCGTCCGAGATCCCACTCAGCACCAATCGTGGCATCATCCCCAACGCCATAATACGGCTTCGGTGTTCGATAGGGCAATGTGGAGCAAGCTTGAGCGAATCTCGCTAGTGCATCGAGTCCAATTAGTCCATAATCGTCTTTTGTTGGGATTTCTTCCTGAACAAGCCGTTGAACCCAAGTGGGCGGACGCTGGCCGCGACCCAGAAGCGTGCTGACAGAGGCATCAGGGCCCGGTAGAGATATGCGAATTTGCTTCGGCAAAGTCCCAGAGCCGTTGGCTGAAGCTATTGCGGCTTCGGTCGAGTTCGGAGCAATTCCCTCAGACTCTAGCAGGGTCACAGTAGCCCCCAGTTTCTACGCGCAATGTCAGTCGTCAAGCTCCTAAATGCTTCCGTAGCGGCATCATGAGCGAGGTCGAAGTGCTGACTGACATACGCACTGCTCTCGGCGAACCTAACGCTCCGAGTAGTAATTGACAAATTGATAACGGGAATAACATCGTCTATGCTTAACGGGCGGAATTCGGCAGGTTCAGCTTTCGGTTGATACGCTGTTGCAACCGCGGCATGCAAACGGCCATAGAATGAGCCCGACTCAGTTCTGACGGGCTTCGAGTACGCAAGGTTGAGCTGCTCGAATTGATCGATGCCGGGAACGTTTAGGTTAATCACCCTAGGGAGGTCCTTGGTGCTCCCCCACAATTCGTCAGGACGGAGAATGTTGATATATGTCAACTCGAGCTGGCTTGCTGTCAACGGCTGGCCGTCTTGACTGATTACAGCTTCCTCGAAAAGGCCGAGGTAGTGTTGAAAACTCGCCTTTAGTCCTTCAAACCCCGGATACGGCTCGCCGCCCTCTTGACGCCGCCAGTTCAAGGCTAGGTAATTGGACTGAATCTGGAGAAGCAGAGGGCTGGACTCGGACGACGTGAGCCAGTACCGCCTCTGGGTCTGTGGAGAACTAATAAGCTGAATCCGCGGCACAGCCGGCTGCAGGACTTGCTCCTCAGGCGGCTGTTCAGTAGGCATTTCGTAGGGAGGGACTTCGTTGACCTGCGGGAAGTCAGCCAGAATTCGGCTCAGCCCAATTAGCAGCCGCGGACCTTCTAGGACTGGCTGAGGTTGGAATGAGATCGAGATCACTACCTCGTTCACCGGCGGCTTGGCCACCGTGGTCATGCGGTCCCTCCGGTGCCGGGGCGGATGGTGTCAACCTCAGTCTAGCCAGTTTGGCAGTGATTAGTAGAACCTCGTGCATGCGACGCCGCGGGTAGCAACGGGCTGCGACGGCCGGACGTTGTCGCCCATCGCCACAGCTGCTGAGGGACGAACCTAGCGGACCGAACCTCTGGCTGGCCGCTTGGCTATCTGATCGCAGCAGCTGGGTCCGAGCTGAGCTGTGAGCTTGGCTAGCTCCTCGCGCAGCGCCTGCCACGGGTACAGGTCGCGGCTGGCCGGACCTAGATTCGGAAGCGGGTAGGCGGCTGGATCGAACAGCCGACGCACGCCCCAGCCTTCCAGCTCCCTCATGCTGCGTCGGAAGGCGGGATGCTGTGTAAGGGCGATGTTCGGGAACGGCGCCGCCACTACCGGCCGGCCGACGCCAAGCGCCTCGTTGAACAGGCCGAGACCACGATCGTATCGGCGGATGGGAGTACATCGGGTTCGTCGGGCTGCTTGTAGTCGTACCAGCTGGGCCAAGTCCAAGAACTTGAGCGCGGAGGGCGTAGCGACGACGCAGACTTCCCAACCACCTGCCTGAGCCTCCTGTACGAACGCTGGTAGGTCGCCCGCGGGACGGCCTTTGCAGGCAATGACGTACGGCACACGCCGAGGCCGAACCTGGCTAGGCACTCGAGCTCCTTGGAGCTACACTACAACGCCGATCCGAGCCGACCGGTCGCGCATTCCTGGCGTTGCGGCACGTCGCTCGCGCTTGAATCAAGGCACCGCCAGCTCGTGTGCCGTTGCGTGCGGGCCATGAGCGGGTCTGCCGCCAATGCGGCGCTGACCACGGCCATCCGCAGCAGCATCTGGCGACGATCCACATCCTCATCTGACCCGACAGCATGACTGAAGCAATCCGCGAGCTTGTGTTGGCCGCCAGGAGCACAATCGTCGCCTCGTCGCTGAACAGCTGGTGCGCGTCTGCCCTGACCAGCGAGATCGCGAAGTCCCGCTGGAGTACCAGTGAGGCTTCGCCTCTGACCGCCCAGCGAGGTGGTTGAGTTGGTGTTTCCGCTGCAGGCTGTCGCATGATCGCCGCCCGGTTTGTGGATGCGGGAGGCGGTCATGGGCGCGGGCGTGGTCACGGTCAAC
>JBKPBV010000048.1:0-9526 GCA_046727055.1 Actinomycetota bacterium
CCTTGAGGGCCTCGGCGGAGACTCGCCGTGCTACGCGTACTGCCTCAGTCAACAGCAGGTCTGAGGACCACAGTGATCCGCTGCGCTCCTCCTCGGCATCCGCCCACGCCCGCATCTCGGTGCTGTGTTGTTCGCTGACAGTCAGCTTCATGAAGGCTGACGTGTCGATGTACCACGCCATCGGCGTCAGCGCGTGCTGTGGCGAGCGCCTCGGCAGCTGTTGGCTGGCCTTTGCCCAGCTGAACCGGTGGCGGCGCATCTTTCATTTTGCGCAGGGGTTCGCGGACCAAGCCGGCAGCCCGCAACTCGGCAATTCCTGATCTCGCCACTGGTGATAAGCGGGCGACCGGCCGACCGCGATCGGTCACCAGGATCGACTCGCCAGCGGCAACTCTCCGCAGCAGCACACTCGCGTTCTGCCGCAGTTCCTTAACGCCACAGTATCCATGTGCTACAAGTAGCACTTCAGCTCCGCGTAGGAGGGTGTGGGGAGAGGACGTCAGTGCAGCGGCCGGCCGAGGTTCAGCGCCGTGTCCGAGTCCGCGTAGTAGCCGAACCGCTCGACATCGACATAGCCGCTTGATCGGTAGAGATCCACTGCCGCCACCTGCGGTTGGCCAGTCTCCAAAAGGATCCAGTCGGCGCCGGCAGCAGCGGCACTTGCCTCGAGGGCGGCCAACACGATGCGGCCGTACCCGCGACCTCGTACGCGCTCGTGGACGAACATCCGCCTTATCTCGGCTGGCCGCTGCGCTATCTGCGGCACCCCAGGAGTCCGAAATCGCCAGCCGCCCATGGCGACGGGTTCGTCATCCAGATAACCGACGAAGAATGCTCCATGAGGAGGGGTGAAGTCGGCTGTCGTGAACGGGGTCTCGTCGGGCCCCCCATAGATCTGGATGTAGAACTGCTGTGCCGCCCGCTCCAACACCGCAACGTCCGGATGTTCGTACAGCACCTGCTTCAGCCGCAAGTCCTCGGGCACCAGATCAGCGTAGGCAGCCAAGCCAGGAGCTTTCAGGACCCGAGACACCATGGCAGGTTAGTAGGCTGAGTCAGTCCAGCTCCCGACGTTAAGGACGCTCGTGTTCGACACCCTGCAAGACCGCCTCGCGGCGACGTTCAAGAACCTGCGCGGCAAGGGCCGGCTGTCTGAGGCCGATATCGATGCGACGGCTCGCGAGATCCGCATCGCCCTCCTCGAGGCCGACGTGAATCTGGCGGTGGTCAAGGACTTCATTAATGCGATCAAGGAGCGGGCCCGCGGCACCGAGCTCTCCGGCGCACTGAATCCTGGCCAGCAGGTAATCAAGATCGTCAATGAGGAGCTGATCGCCATTCTTGGCGGCGAAACCAGACTGATGCGTTTCGCCAAGCGGCCGCCGACCGTGATCATGCTCGCCGGCCTGCAGGGTTCGGGCAAGACGACGCTGGCCGCCAAGCTCGGGCTCTGGCTGAAAGAGCAAGGCCATTCGCCGCTGCTGGTCGCTGCCGACCTGCAACGGCCCAACGCGGTGAACCAGCTGCAGGTGGTCGGTGAGCGTGCCGGCGTTCACGTGTACGCGCCAGAGCCCGGCAATGGCATCGGCGACCCGGTGGCGGTTGCACGATCCTCGATCACCGAAGCACAGCGTCGTCTATATGACGTCGTCATTGTGGATACGGCCGGCCGGTTGGGCATTGATGCCGAGATGATGCAGCAAGCCGTCGACATCCGCGATGCTGTGCATCCTGACGAGGTTCTCTTCATCGTCGATGCGATGATCGGCCAGGACGCCGTCAACACAGCCAATGCTTTCGCCGAGGGAGTGGGCTTCGACGGCGTCGTGCTTACCAAGCTGGACGGCGACGCCCGCGGCGGCGCAGCCCTCTCGATCGCGCGTGTTACTGGGAAGCCGATCATGTTTGCCTCCAACGGTGAGGCGCTGACCGACTTCGATGTCTTCCACCCCGATCGGATGGCCAGCCGGATCCTGGGCATGGGCGACATGCTGACCCTGATCGAGCAAGCCGAGAAGACCTTCGACGTCGAGCAGTCGGCGAAGGCGGCAGCCAAACTCGCCGGCCGTGGTGGAGAGTTCGGACTGGCGGACTTCCTGCAGCAGATGCAAATGGTCCGCAAGATGGGCCCGCTGTCGAAGGTCTTCGGGATGCTGCCGGGGATGGGCGAGCTCAAGGACAGGATCGCCGGCATCGACGAGCGGGATGTCGATCACATCGAGGCGATCATTCATTCGATGACCCCGGCCGAGCGGGACAACCCGAAGATCATCGACGGATCGCGACGGGCACGCATCGCCAGGGGAGCCGGCGTCGAAGTATCGGAGGTCAACACGTTGATCAACCGCTTTTTCGACGCCCGCAAGATGATGACCTCCTTGGCAACCGGCGGGATGCCTGGGGTCCCGGGGATTCCCGGACTGCCCAGCGCCCGCAGACAACCGGCACGATCGCAGAAAAAGAAGAGCGCCCGCGGCGTCTCTGGAAACCCTGCCAAGCGAAATGCTGGGCAGCAGCCGGCTACACCCGCCGAACCGGCGGCGGCGTTCGGTGGGGCAGATTTCGACCAGGCTGCACTTGAGAAAGCGATGGCCGACTTCCAGCTGCCACCGGAACTGCGCAGCCGCTTCAGCAAGTAAGCCGTGGCCGACCGCCTGCACCTTGCCGGCGTGGTGCTGCCCGAGGGGAAATATCGCGACCTCTGGGTGGTCGACGGCGTGATCCGTACGGAACCGATCCGTGATGCGCAGACCCTTGCCACTGGGGTGTGGATGTTGCCCGGCCTGGTTGATGCACATTGCCACGTCGGGCTGGAGAGGCAGGGTGCTGTCTCCGATCAGCGGGCTGAGGAGCATGCAGTCGCGGACCGTAACGCGGGGGGATTGCTGCTTCGGGATGCGGGCAGCCCAGCCGACACACGGTGGATGGATCGCCGCGCCGATCTCCCGAAGATCATTCGTGCTGGCCGCCATATTGCACGGCCCAAGCGCTACCTGCGCAACTATGGCGAGGAAGTGGAGCCCGAAGAGCTGACCGCAGAAGTGGAGCGACAGGCTGCCCGTGGTGACGGCTGGGTAAAAATCGTGGGCGACTGGATCGACAGAGATATCGGCGACCTGACACCGTTGTGGCCAGGCGATGTGGCGCAAGCCGCGATCGCCAGGGCGCATGAATTGGGCTGCCGGGTGACCGCGCACGTTTTCGGCGAGCAGGCGGTCAGCGAGCTGGTCGGTGCCGGGATTGACGGCATCGAGCACGGGACAGGGATGGACGAAGCCACCATCGAGTTGATGGCCGAGCGGCAGGTCGCGCTTGTCCCAACCATGATCCAGCTCGACAATTTCGAGATGTATGCCCAGGCGGGTGAGGCGAAGTATCCCGCCTACGCAAGTCACATACGTGCTCTGTATGCCAGCCGTTTGGACCGGTTCGCGAAGGCTCTAGACGCGGGAGTTCCGATTTACGCCGGCACTGACGCCGGGGGCTTCCTTCCCCATGGCCTCGTCGGTTCGGAAATCGCCGCGCTCACCCAGTTCTGCTCTGCTGAGTACGCCTTAGGCGCCGGGTCATGGCGTGCCCGCGCGTGGCTGGGCCATCCGGCCACGCTCAGCGACGGCGTGCCCGCCGACTTGGTGGCCTTCGACACCGATCCCCGCCTCGATCCTGCCGTGCTGCGTGCACCCCGCCACGTGATCTTGCGTGGCGCCGTAGTCGGCTGACCCGGCTGCGAGACGCGATTGCGCGAGCAGCTCGAAGAAAACAGCTGCGAGCGTCGGGAAATCGGGCGCCGCCGTGCTGAGCCAGGTTGGCGCGGCGCTGTCCTGGACGAGCGGGCGAGCCTGCGAGCGATGAGGAAGGCAGCGGCTCGCGAGCGCCAGCCTCGGCGAGCGGAGCGAGCAATGGGGGACAAGAGGGAGCGGAGGCGTATTTTCCTTTGCGATCGACGAGGAAGTAGGCGGACTTCCACGCGCGAGTGCGCGAGCAGCTACAAAGAGAATTGTGTCGCCTAACCTGGGCCCATGAGTGGCGGTCGAGCAGCATTACTGCTGATCGTTGCCCTGTTCTGGGGCGTGCCGATCCCGGCGTACGCCCAAGAGCAAGTGATCGAGACCGAGTTAATGGTTCCGGGTACGCCCGAGGCGGACGCCCAGCCGGTGCAGCTAGATGCGACGATCCTGACCACGGACCCGGCTACGCCCCGTCCGGCCATCGTGCTGGCGCACGGATTCGGCGGCACCAAGAACGACAGCGAGCCAACGGCGCGCACGCTCGCTTTGGCCGGATACACCGTGATCATCTACACAGCGCGCGGCTTTGGGGCATCCGGCGGCCGGATCCACCTTGACAATCCCGCGTACGAGGGAGCGGATGCGCGCAAGCTCGTAGACCTGGCTGCCGACCGCACAGAGGTTGCCAAGGATGGCGGCGATCCGGTGATCGGCTTCGCCGGTGCGTCCTACGGGGGAGCGGTGTCGTTTCTGGCCGCTGGTTTGGATCACCGTGTCGATGCCATCGTTCCTGCGTTCACATGGCACAGCCTGCGGCAGGCGCTCTTCCCACAGCACCAGGTCGTCGGCAAGGCCCAGTCGCCTGCCGATGTCAGTCCCGCGAACCGGCAGGGTGTGTTCAAACAGCGTTGGGCGTCATTGCTGTTCTCCAACGCGGCCGGACGACCCGGTCCGACCAATCAGGAGCCGCAGAACTCTAATGGGCTGTGCGGTCGCTTCGACCCGGCCCTATGCCAGGGCTATCTCCAGGCAGCTCAGACCGGCGAGTCGGACGAGGAGCTGAACGCCCTGCTGGACGAGTCTGACCTAGAGGAGATCTTGCCGATGATCAAGGCGCCGACGCTGATCATCCAAGGCGAGGATGACACGCTGTTCACCCTGGACCAGGCCGACGCCAACTTTCGGGGCCTGCCGGCGACCACACCGGCCAAGATGAGGTGGGTAGCCGGCGGCCACGACTCACAGATCTCTGTCGACCCGCTGATCGATGATCTCAAGGAGTGGTTCGGTCAGTACCTGAAGCGGGATGGCAGCGCATCCGAAGCCTCGTTCTCGGTGCTGGTACCAGAGACATCGCTGCTTGTCGAGAATCGCGGAACCCGCGACCCGGAAACCCTGGTTGTCGACTCCTATCCCGGGCGCGGATCCAGTCTCGCGGTGCGGCGGATGGCGCTTACCGGGCAGCAGCAGGACGTTGTGGCGCCGCCTGGCGGTGCGCCCGCGGCACTTACCAACCTTCCCGGAACCGGCGGCGCTTTCGGCCGCGCGTCCAGCGTGGCCGGTTACGCACTTGGTGTTCTGCCTGGTCAGTCGGCTCGATTCACCAGCGAGCCGCTGACCGCGCCGCTCACGCTCATTGGGTGTGGCCGGATCGACCTGGAGGTGACCGGGACGACCTCGCAGGCCACTCTCTTCGCGTCGCTGTGGGATCTCGGACCCGACATCGAACGCACCGAAAACGGTCGGACCAGCGTGAGTCCAAGCTCGGCGGTGCTCCCGCAACTAACAGTCGCACCACTCAAACTGAGCGGACTGGATGCGAACACGCCGCAGCGACTGACGGTGGCGCTGCCCGCGGTGTCGCACAAAGTTCCCGTCGGCCACCGCCTCCAGCTGGTCGTCTCGACAACCGACCAGGCGTACGCGAATCCAGTGCAGGCCGCCAGCTATCAAGTGATGCTGGCCGGCGACGCGGCTGCTGCGATTCCCGTGCTTGCCACGACGGCACTGAGTGCCAACACCCTGGACGTGCCGACTCCCTTGGTCATCGTCGTGGCTGCACTCGCGGTGGCTTCAGTGATCGCGACGCTCGTCCTCTGGCGTCGCCGCCAGATCATTCACAACGTCCCAGAGCTGGTCAGCGTCCCGCTGGTCGTAAGCGACGTGGTCAAGACCTACGGCGACGGGTTCCGCGCGGTGGACGGCGTGTCCTTCCGAGCGGAAGGCGGGCAGGTCGTCGGCCTGCTGGGCCCCAATGGTGCCGGTAAGACCACGGTAATCCGCATGCTGGTCGGTCTGATTCGACCGGATTCGGGCTCGATCTACATCCACGGCCAGCCGGTGCATGCGGGTGCGGATGTGCTCGGCTCGGTGGGTGCCTTCATCGAAGGACCCGGTTTCCTGCCCCATCTGAGTGGCAAGGCGAACCTCCTGGCGTATTGGCATGCGACAGGCCGGCCACTGGAGGAGGCTCATTTGGACGAAGCCTTGGAGATTGCTGGGCTCGGAACAGCCATAGATCGCAAGGTACGCGGATACAGCCATGGGATGCGGCAGCGGCTCGGCATCGCGCAGGCGATGCTCGGCTTACCGCCCCTGCTGGTGCTCGATGAGCCGACTAACGGCCTCGACCCACCGCAGATCAAAGCGATGCGTGCGGTGCTGGCTGACTACACGGCCGCCGGGCGCACGATCGTTCTCTCCTCCCACTTGCTGTCGGAGGTCGAGCACACCTGCAGCCATGTGGCGGTGATGGACAAGGGCAAAGTGGTACTCACCGGCGCAGTCGAGGAGCTGACCGCCAGCGACACCGTGACCTTGATTGGACTCAGCAATGTCGCCGATGTCGGCGCTGCGGGCCAGACGCTGCGGGCTCGAGGGCTACGCGCCGAACCTGAGGGCAAGCTGCTCCGCGTCACGGGCGACCTCCCGCGTCAGACTATCGTCGCGGAGCTCGTTGCAGCGGGCTATGGGGTTGAGTCGGTCGACGGACATCGCCAGCTCGAGGAGGTGTTCATGAGCCTGGTCGGTACGGCTAGCCACGGACCCGAAGACAGCGACGGAGGCGCACCATGAGCGCCACGATGGTTGCGAGCCGTGCGCTCCCGCTGTCGGCTGAGCTCGGACGCCAAGTACGTCGGCGACGTACCATCGGCATCTTCACAGTGCTTGCGGTCCTGCCCTTGGTGCTGCTACTGGCATTCTGGCTCGGCGATGACGGCAGTAGCTCCGGGGAGCGCGGTTTCGTTGACCTGGCCCAAGAGAGTGGAGCCAACCTGGTGGTCTTCACACTCTTCGCCTCGACGAGCTTTCTCCTGATCGTGATCGTCGCGTTGTTCGCCGGCGATACGGTCCCATCAGAGGCGAGCTGGGCAAGCCTGCGATACCTGTTAGCCGCTCCAGTACGCCGCGAGCGCCTCTTGCGGCAGAAGCTTGTCGTGGCGACGCTTTCCTCCGTTGTCGCTTTCGGTTTCCTGCCAGCCTGGACGCTGGTGGTGGGTGGCATCGCATATGGCTGGGGGCCTTATGTCGGCCCGACCGGAAGCCAAATCGGCTGGCCCGAATTCGCCGTCCGGCTGCTGATCATCATCGGTTACCTGCTGCTCGAGCTGTCCGTGGTAGGTGGATTCGCCTTCATGCTGGGAGTTCTAACCGATGCGCCCCTCGCCGCAGTGGGTGGCGCGGTGCTCTTGATGATCTTGAGCGCGATCCTCGATTCGATCACAGCATTGGGCAATATTCGAGAAGGCCTGCCAGGTCATTACGCGTACGCGTGGCGCGATGCGCTGGCCCCGACGATCAACTACTCGGACATGATCACTGGCGCCCTCTGGTCAATCGGGTACGCGACCATCGCCGTCTGGTTCGCCTTTTGGTACTTCCTGCGCAAGGACATCACGAGTTGAGTGGCTCACCCAGCATCCCGAGGACCGTTAGCGGGATCCGTGTGCCAGACCGGATCCGCTGGGCGGTCGACCTGGTGCGACCCGGCCTGACGAGCGCCTTCTTGAGATCGGTGGTGGCCCTGGCGTCTCCGCGCTGCTCGTGTGTGACCGCCTATCGACTGGGTACCTGTTGGAGGTGGAGCGTTCCGCGACAGCCGTACGGCGACCGACATCATTAGGTCAGCGGCTCAGGTGCTCGGCCAAGAAAGCCTCGATCCGGCGCCAGTCATCGAAGGCCCTGAACGTGCTTGCGATGCATCGCCGCCTCAGACCCCCACCCAGAGATCCGGGGCATACACGAGATAGCCGGCGGACGCCAGCCGATCCGCAAGGCGGCGCAGCACGTCATCGATACCCCATGCCTCATGCACCATCACCAGCCCGGGCCATGGTTGGGAGGCAACCGGTCGTGCTGTCACGACGGTCCGGCCGTCAAGGACGATCTCGCTCGCCCTGGTTTTCATGGCAGCCCCGCTAGCGACCGCGTCAGGCCAGGTTGGTGCTCCGTGCGAAACTCGCCCATGGACATCTTTCAAGTCGCCCAACACGTCGACGACCTTCCTCGCGCGAGGGCGTTTTACGAGCGCTTGCTCAACGCATCGCCAACCGGCACCTTTGATCAGCCGCCCATGGTGTTCTTTCAGGCAGGTCGCGTACGCTTGCTGCTCGAATACGGTGCGACCAGCGCCCTCATCTATCTCAGAGTCGATGACTTGCAGGCGACCATCGCAGCCCTGCGGGCGGATGGTGTCGAGATCGTCACCGAGCCGTACGTCATCTTCCGGCACGCGGATGAGAGTCTCGCACCAGCCGACACAGAGGAATGGTTGTCGTTTATCAAAGACTCCGAGGACAACATGCTCGGTTTGATCAGTCACAAGAAGTCCGAGGCTTCCTGAGTCCACCTGCCTCATCACGTCTGGCAGGGCGTAGACAATCGTCAGTTCGCATCTAGTTGGGCGGTTCTGGCAGAATGCATGCCGCATCTGTTGTCGTTCGGTGCCCTCTCAGCCCGTACGGCTCGGATCCACTAGATCATCGCCCGCGCGACCCCACCGCGCGAGATGGGATCACCCGATGTGGCCGGCCCACGGGCCCGGTTGCAACACCACCACAGGAGAAACCACACACGTGGCTGTCAAGATTCGTCTGAAGCGATTCGGCAAGATCCGGTCGCCCCATTACCGCATCGTTGTCGCCGACTCTCGCACAAAGCGGGATGGCCGCGCCATCGAAGAAATCGGCAAGTACCACCCCAAGAACGACCCGTCACTCATCGAAGTCAACTCGGCGCGGGCTCAGTACTGGCTGTCGGTTGGCGCACAGCCGTCGGAGGCTGTCATCGCGTTGCTCAAGCGCACCGGAGACTGGCAGAAGTTCTCGGGTGACACCTCCGCATCCGGAGTCCTGCCACAACCTGAGAAGCGCAACAAGACTGAAGCATTCAACGCCGCGCTCGCCGATGCAGGCCAGGAACCCAAGACCGCTGCAACAACGGCCAAGAGGGCGGGAGCGAAGTCGACCCGCACCAAGACCGAGGAGACCTCAGTCGAGGGCACTCCAGAGGAGGCCCAGCAGGCTGCCGATGCCGGTGTCGCGGACGCAGATTCCGGCGAGTCCTAAATGCTTGCTGACGCGCTCGAACACCTGATCCGTGGGATCGTCTCGCATCCTGACGATGTGACCGTCAAGGACAAGGAACTCAGGCGTGGGCGGATGCTGGAGGTTCGAGTCAACCCGGACGACGTGGGCAAGGTCATCGGGCGGGCCGGCCGCACGGCCACTGCATTGCGCACCGTGATCGGGGCGCTCGCGGCAAGCCAGGACGTACGGATCGACTTCGTTGATGTCGAC
>JBKPBV010000049.1:0-2861 GCA_046727055.1 Actinomycetota bacterium
GGGATGGGTGGTGCGGAAAACGCCACCGGGATAGGGATCTCGGGATCATTCGGTACAACCCATGCCTGCTGACCAGGAAGTGGAGTGGTGCCCGGCGCCAGGTCCGCATAGCGCTGGTCGCGGCCGTTCTTGTGCCACCACAGCACTCCGACGATCGGCGAACCTACGGCGATCACCAGTGTCACCGCAGCCAGTGCAAGTGCACCCACCCTTTCGTGAAAGCTTGGAGCCGTTCGGCTCCATGTGAGGCTTGTTGTCCGCCACCAGACCCGGCGTGATCTTGACGCCGACACTGACGCTCTGTCCAGAGGGGACATTGGTCTGAGAGAATCTGGCCTGGCCGTCCTTGGTCAATTTCTTGGTCTGGCAAGGAATAGTGCTTTCCGGCGGCCCCGCGAAACAGGTGGCATCCTGTGCCCCACCTGGCACTGTGGCTGTGATCTGCAATTCCTTGATCAGCGGGTTGCCAAAGCCTGGGCCGTCCCAATAGAACTCGTCGTAGCCATCGAATGAGCGCATCGCACCGCTCGCGTCGTAGGAGATGACATAGGTCGCGGTTGGGGCGGAAATGGTCTGGTTAGGGTTGCCAATCCGAACGTTGAATTCCTCCTCACGACCGCCTTGAGACTCGGTCGTCTTTGAGCTGAACTCCGTTGCCACGCCGGGGTCCGGACTAGTGACCTTGATATTGCTGATCCCGTACACAAAGTCCTGGTCGCTGTCGGGATCAGGTTCACGGATGACCAGAAGGCGTTGCATACCGTGCCGGCCAGAATTACTGTCGAAGCGCCAGACGATGGTTTCCTTCACCTTGAGAACGCCGCTGGGCTGCATGTCGTAGTTGATTGTGAAGGAATCGATCTGGGCGTCGGCCGCGTATGCCCGGGCTGGGACGACCAGAGCCAGGCCAGAGCGGTCAAGACCATCAAAAGGAACGGGACCGTCACCTGAACGAATCGGCCGACAGCGTGGTAGACGCGCTCGGCGGCGGACGGGTGCAATTGCATGGCAGAACTCAGCTAACTGTTTCCGTCATCGATGCGGCGAGCTCCCGACCCCACGCTCGCGCCCGATCAATCTCGCCGTCGAGCAGCGGACCGTCGACATCCACGACATAGAAGCTCTCCGCTTTGGACAGCGACTCGTAGCCATGGCGGTGAGCGGCCTTAGCGGCGCTCTTAGCAGCTGATCCAGGAAGGTGGCGCATGCTTTTGATCCTGGTGTCGAAGGTGGCCATCTTCTCGGTGTGCTCCCCAGACGGCAGCGCCGCCATCCACTCACGCAGCCCAAACCCTCGTTCACCTTCATGCGCGCCATTGCTGATCGCGTCGGCGCGCGTGTTCTCGCGGCTCATCGAGAATGCGTGCGTGGGACCTCCCGCCACGATGAGCGCAACATCAGGACCGGGATCGGTCGGAGCGTCCGCTATCGCGGTCACTTGGACATCAACCGATTCACCAAGCCCGGCTGCGACCGCGTTGGCAATCTGTTCGGTGTTGCCGAACATCGACTCATAAACCACTAGGGTCTTCATCTGCGGGCCCATTCCTCTCTGTAGGTGGTTAGGCCATGAGCGTCCGGCGGCATGCCGCCACGGTCAGGACGACATCTGGGCCGGGGCTTGCGCCCCGACTGCAACGGATGGAACCGCGTCCTGGGTGTAACTCTGCGGGGTCGAAGGCGTGATCGGCTGATCAGACTCGGGCTCCTGACCGCCCTGGTCCAGCCGGAACGGCGGATATTGATCGGTCATCAGGCCCGCGTACGCAGCCACCCGCAAGGCCCAACGGTTCATGCCGAGCACGAAGTCATACATGGACGGCGGATAGCGGCCCGTGAACAGCAGCACGATCGCCGCGAAGAGCACCAACAGGCCGACCACGCCGCCCCGCCATACCCAGGCGGGAGCCTGGTCAGGGTAGCCACCTCGCTCACCACGTATAGGCCACCACCGATAAAGATACTAATGATCAGATAGTGCGGAATCGCCAGCAGCCACCACTTCACCAACACCAATTCCGCGCGACAGGTGGTCGGGATAGTCGATCTGCAGGTGGGCTGGGTAATCCGGTACGTCCCCCAGCGCAAATGGCGGATACCGGTCGGTGCCGAGTGCGCCGTACGCGTAATACCCCACTCGCCAACTCCATCTCAGCACTCCCACGTTGAAGTCGAAGATGCCGCGTGGATAGCGGCCGGTGAACAAGATCGCAAAGAACGCGATGACGCTGAGCACAAAGAAGGCCAGCCACAAGAACGCCAAGATCACGTAGTGGGGTATTGCCAGCAGCCACTTCACCAACCACAACCCGCGACTGAGTTTGGCGTCTAAGTACGCATTGACCTTGACGGGATAAGTCGAAGTAATCATGACATCCGCCTCCTTGATCAACATTCACCCGCTTCGCTGCGCGCTCCTCGTGGCGTAGGTCGCAAGACGAAGTGACAAAGGGCCCAAGGAGGTGTGTCGTGAGCGCCGCCCTACTTTGGTCGCACATGAAGATCGTCTGGGTTACCTGGCTTATCGCTGCCTTACTGTTACCTGGGCGGGTCGACGGCAGTTCGGACGAGCCGGCCAGGGTGCGACGCGCATTGTTGATCGCATCCATGACGAGGTGATATCGCGTGACCCGTTTAAGCGCTGTCATGTCGAACGAGGTAGTGGTCGTCCCCTGCTCGATGAAGCCGCGGACATGAAGGTGATCCGCATCCGGACGACCATGCACGACCCGATCAATCGCGCCAGGGAATCCGTGAAACGCGAAGATCACATCGACCGACTCACGGCGAAGTCACCGAAGTTAGCCAGATCGAGCGGCCGGCTGATAAGCCCACCGTTGGCGTGCGGCGATGCACTCATC
>JBKPBV010000050.1:0-12557 GCA_046727055.1 Actinomycetota bacterium
TGACAATGCCTACTGGATTCGTAAAGTCAACAATCCATGCACCTTTGGCGGCTAGTTGGGAGGCCCGCTCCGCGATCTTCAAGATCACCGGCACGGTACGCAGCGCCTTCGCCAGCCCGCCGGCACCAGTGGTCTCCTGGCCAACGCAGCCAAACTGCAAAGGAAGCGTCTCGTCGAGTGCCCGTGCCGCCTGCCCGCCAACCCTGAGCTGGATCAACACGACAGCGGCGTCTGCCAGCGCCCGGTCAAGATCAGTTGTGAACGTGATGCGGCCGGAAGATCGGTGCTTGGCAAAGATGCGCTGCGAGATCCCGCCGACGAGCGCGAGCCGCTCCTCCGCCGGATCGGTCAGTGCTAGTTCGTCGACGTCGATCAAGTGCTGGAGCCTCGCGATCCCGTCGACAAGCTCGGGTGTGTAGGTGGAGCCTCCTCCTACGACGGCGACTTTCATCCCTCACTCCCGTCGTCAATCGATCACAGGCCTCGTTATCCGAGCCGCCACGCCGACCGCGACCAGCGCCAGCGCCGTAAGAGCCGCGCATGCTGCGAAGATGCCGCCATATCCGAGCGGTGTCATCGAGGCGATGCCGATGATAGCGCCGGACATGATGGCACCCAGGCGCCGCGTGTTCACAAACAGGCCAGACGCCAGTCCCGGACGCGGGATGATGTGTTGGAACAGCGTCAGGCCAACGCCGGCGACAACGGCGAAGAACCAGGCGTCCAAGACCTGCAGGCCGATGAGGAGCACGGGTCCGGTGACGAAGACCATGGCACTGTAGTACGCGATTCCGACGATGCATCCAGACGCGATCAACCCCAGCCTGGAGAAGCGGTAGCTGAGCCGTCCGATGAGCAGCAGGGCAGGGATCTCCAGCCCTGCCGCGACTCCCAGCGCGATCCCGGCCCACAACACGTTCAGGCCCAGCGTCTCGGTGACGTACAAGGTCATAATCGACACTGCGGAACTGTTCGCTGCTTGCAGAGCGATGAAGGCGACGATGATCACGCCAACACCCATCCGGGACATCGGCCGGTTGTCGGCCGCGGCCTCGGCCGGCTTGCTCTGCTCGTCCACATCGGTGCGCGCCGCAGAACGCTCGGCGAGCATCGCGGCGGTCGTTGCGATGTTGAGGACGGCCACTACTGCGATCGCCAACAAGACCGCACGGTCGCCAAAAGCCCCGATGATGAGGGTCGCCAAGGGCGGCCCAGCGACCCAGGCGAAGGAAACGATCGCCCGCGTGTTCACCACATCCGCCCGGGCTGGCGCCCGAATGCTTGAGGTGGGCGTACAACAGCGAACTGCCTACACCAGCTGGCCCGCCCAGCACTATCAAGCCGATAACGGCGATCTGCAGAGAAGTCGCGACGAACAGGAGGGCCGCAAGCGCCAGGGTCAGCAACGCGCAGGCCAGCATCGGCCATAAGTAGTTGCCCTTGCGGTCGGCGTACGCGGGTAGCACGATCGAGGCGACGAAGCCGCTGGCGTTGTAGACAGCAAGCACCCAACCGACCTCGGCCGGAGTGGCGTCGAAAAGCGTCACCAACAACAGCGCAAGAGCCGGGTTGAGGAAGGCGAACTGCAACCCCCACAACAGCGCAGCAGACGGAACGAGCAAGCGTTTCACGTCCGGCACCGCTGCATAGGGCGCATCCTTGCAGGATTGCAGCAGACTCGGGCTTCCAGGCGCCTAGCTCCGCTTCGGCAGGACGCTGTTGAATTTCGCGAACCTTGCCCCACCGGGCATCGGAAGGTCGTTGGCCCTTGTCAACGTTTCGGACACCGCCCCTCCGGATGGGACCCTGAAGGACCCGGGCGCCAGATGGCCAGCAGATCAGACTGTTAGGGACGTGCGGCTCAGATTGATGGCGTCGAGGTAGTGGGTAATCAGCTGATCGCCCACATCAGCCCAGCTGTTGGCTTGGATCGCTGCCCGAGCCGCGGCTCCCATGGCTGCTCGGCGCTCTGGATGCCCGGCCAGCTGGAAGACCCTGCTGCGCAATCGGCCGAGAGCACCAATGGGGTAGAGATAGCCGGTGACGCCGTCTACAACCAGATCGATGATGCCTCCGGCGGCCACGGCGACCACGGGAACTCCCGCGGCCATGGCTTCTTGCACCGATTGGCCGAAGGTCTCGCGCTGCCCGGGATGAACCATCAAGTCCAGACTGGCCACGCAGCGGGCTAGCTCGATTCCGTACCGCCAGCCAAGGAAGAAGGCCCCGGGCAGCATGCGCTGCAGCTGCCCCCGCGTCGGGCCGTCGCCGATGAGCACCAGTTGTACCTCGGTGATGTCGTTGACCACCGAGAGGTCCTCCAGTTGCTTCTCCGGAGCCAACCGGCCGACATACCCGACGATGACCTTTTCCCCGGCTGAGAGCTGAGACCGGAACGAGGGGTCACGCCGGGCGGGGCAGAACTGTTCGGCGTCGACCCCGCGTCCCCACCGACGAAGGCTGGGGACGCCGCGCGCACGCAGCTGAACGATCGACGCCGTCGAGGGTGCGAGGGTGACGGTCGCCCGGCGATGGATGTCCAGGACCCGTCGCCACAAGAGGGGCTCCAGGCCGCCGACGCCGTAGTGCACGGCGTACCGGGGCACATCGGTCTGGTACACGGCAACAGTGGGCAGCCCGAGGTCGTGAGCGGCCCGGACGGCGTCCCAGCCGAGCAGAAACGGCGATGCCAGGTGGACGACGTCAGGCGAGAGCTCTCGGAGCAGGCTGCGCACGCGGGGCACACCGACCGGTGCCAGCCGGAAGGTCCGGTAGCCAGGGAGGCTGAGGGCGGGCAGCCACACAACCGGCGCTCCGGCTCGAGCGGACAGATCGTCCAGCGAGTGCTCGTCGCCCGTCGGGGTTGGCGCCAGGACTACCGCCTCGTGTCCGCGGGCGGTGAGGTGCGTAATGCTCCTCAGGAGCGATTCGGTTACTCCGTTGACCGATGGCAGGAAAGATTCGGCTACCAGGGCGACGCGCATACCTGAACTGTCTCGACGAACTCCGCCGATTGGTGATCATGAGGAGGTCGTGTCGGTGAACAGCAGTCATACAGATGGCAAGCGACTTGGGCGGCTGGCACGTAGCGGTCACGCCTAAGTTTCGGCGTAGTTTGCTGACTAACCTGGGCGATAGGTGGGAATGGGATGATGCGGACGGCCAGCGAAATAGTGCGGTCGACTCGGGCAGCGGCCTCCACCGGCTGGCGACGTATGGATCCCTGGCCCGGGGTCGCCCGAACCATCATCGGCTCGACGGACTGGTCGGTCGCTGGTTGCACGGTTATGTCTTCGGACGGCTGGTAAATGCAGGTTGGGGCGCCGACCTCGGCTATCCGGCGTTGATACTTGATCCAAAGGCACAGCGATACCGGTTGACATCTTCGAGTCACTCGACCTTTCCGAGAGCTGGTCACGCCTTGACGACCTCGAAGGACCTAGTTATCAACGCGTCGTGACCACGGTCCGCACGTCCGCAGGCGACATCGAAGCGTCCATCTACGTACTGCAGGAGCCTGGGAATCCGCGTGCTGGAATCCCTCGAGCGGGACGTACTGAACGCCGTGTCTGACGGGCCACAACTGGAGTTCCTGCTGCCCCGGTGCGTGCCGATGGACCAATGCGGCTCGCGGACCCTGATCCGGAATCGGCGGCGCAATATGCCCGGCAGAAGGAGCGCATTCAGGCGGCATTAGGTCCTCGGGCGGTGCAGATCGAAGTTGGGTCGACATCGGTGCCAGGGCTGGCGGCGAAGCCGGCGATCGACATCGTGTTGGTGGTGACCAACTCTGCAGATGAGAGCGGGTATATGCCGGACCTTGAGGCAGCTGGGTACGTGCTCCAATTTCGAGAGCCCTACTGGCACGAGCATCGGTTTCTGCGCGATCACAACCCGGAGGTGATCATCTCCAGAGCCCGAGCTGGTCGGACCGACCGGGAAGTCGACGAACGCCAGCGCATATGAATGCTTATCTAGGGGTCGCGCGTCAGGCGACTCCGTCTGCCAAGTCGCGATAGGTCGGGGTGAGCTCAGTCCACCGACTGAGCCAGTCGAGGGCGTCATGCCCAGCGAGGTGCGCGGCGAGATCCTCGACGTGTGCTTGCCAACCCGCCCCGTGCACAGCGAGCTCGTCGAGGGGAAGGCCACGCTCGTCGATCACCAGCCGAGTCTGATTGGCCTCGGCGAACAGTCGGGCTTCTATGACCGTCTCGTTGTCCTCCCCCGGACAGAGCGTGACGAGCAGCAACCGTGGCGGTTCGCAGACCTCGACACGCCCGAAGCCGTCCCAGCCGCTGGTGAATCGCGCGCTGAACTCGCCGCCCACGTACAGATCGCCGTCCACTTTAGCGACCCAGCGCGCCAGTCTGGAGGGGTCTGTCAGGGCAGACCACAGGTCTTCAATCTCGGTCTTGAAGCTGTCCTCCATCCGAACGACACCCTTGCCGCCCTCGGCTCGTAGCGTGCCAATGATGCGGGCGCCAGCTTCGGTGTCGTTGGTCATCTCTTGCTCCTTCGTTCCCGATTTCCACGGCTCACCTCAGTGTGTAGAGCATCCAGACGCTGTTCCCAAAGCAGCCGATAGCGGCCGAGCCAGGCATCAAGCTCGACCAGCGGCTCCACGCGCAGCCGGTAGACCCGCCATTGCGCGTCTGGGTGTGCTTCGACCAGTCCCGCTTCCCGCAGCACCCGAAGGTGCCGAGAAACTCCGGGGCGAGCGATCGGCAACATCCCGGCCAGCTCGGTGACTGTCGCAGGTCCGCTCCGCAACGCCTCCAACACGGTCCGCCGGTTCTTGTCCGCCAGTGCCTGGAGTGCAGCGTCCATCTCCCTAATGTACCCGATCGGTTACGTAACTGTCTAGGTACATAAGCTTCGCTAGTTGGCTACCAGGCGTAATCCTCAGGTGCCGTCCTGTGGCCGGGGAAAATCTCGTCGAGGCGGCGCAGATGCGCCGGCGAGAAGCTGAGCTCCAAGGCAGGCAGGGCGCTGTGCAACTGGTCACGGGTTCGCGGACCGATGATCGGCGCGGTGATCGCAGGGCGGGTAAGCAGCCAGGCGAGGCTCAACGTGCCGGGTTCTGCGCCGATCTCCTCTGCCAGGTCCTCGTACGCCTGGATCGCGTCCCGATGCTTTGTAAGGCTCTGCGCCGCCCGGCCCTCGAGTCGCCGGACGCCGGTGTTCTCCTTCTTGATCACCCCACCGAGCAGGCCGCCCTGCAGCGGTGACCAGGGGATGATTCCGAGCCCGTAGTGTTCCGCGGCCGGGATGACCTCGAGCTCGATGTCGCGGACGAGAAGGTTGTAGAGCGATTGCTCGCTGACCAGGCCCATCAGGTTGCGCCGGGCAGCGGCCGCCTGCGCGTCGGCGATGTGCCAGCCGGCGAAGTTGCTACTCCCGGCGTACAGGATCTTGCCCGCCTGCACCGCCACCTCGACCGCCTGCCAGATCTCCTCCCACGGGGTGCTCCGATCGATGTGGTGGAACTGGTAGAGATCGACGTAGTCCGTCCGCAGCCGGCGCAAGCTCGCGTCGAGGGCCCGGCGGATGTTGAGCGCCGACAACTTGCCCTCGTTGGGCCAGCTCCCCATCTCGCCGTAGACCTTTGTAGCGATGACGGTCCGCTCCCGGCGGCCGCCGCCACTGGCGAACCAGTTGCCGATGATGGTTTCCGTCTCGCCCGGCTCGCTGCCATAGCGGTTGGCGGTGTCGAAGAAGTTGATCCCCACGTCGTGGGCGATGTCCATGATGGCGTGGGCGTCTTGCTCTGAGGTTCTGGGCCCGAAGTTCATCGTGCCGAGACAAAGTCGGGAGACCTGGAGGCCGGTACGGCCGAGATAGGTGAAGTCCATTCAGGCAGCCTTCCACCTTCGCGCAGCAGGGGCATCGAGGTATCCAGAGTGGCCTCGCGGTGCCTCACTGGTCACGTGCGGCGTCACCCAATGAAGCCAAGAGTCTCTATGGCTTGCCTTATTGGTGTTGGTCGGCTGCCGCGGCAGTGTTGAGCGCGTCCATCGCGTCGGCCATCTGTGCGAGGGACGCATTGTCGAGCTGTTGGAGCAGCCGCCGCTTGTGCAGCCGACCAGCGTCGCGCATCTGTTGAATCAACCGTGTGCCTTCGGCGCTGAGCCACACGCGGCGCACGCGCCGGTCGTTGGGATCTTCACCGCGTTCCACGAGGCCTCGCGCGAGAAGCCGGTTGATCAGCCCGGTGACGGTAGAGAGGTGCACACCGAGCCCATCGGCGAGTTCCTGCCCCGACGCGCTGCCGCGAAACGACAGGATCATCAGGGTCCGTAGCTGCTGCATGGTGAGGTCGATCGACATCAGCGGATTGCCCTGCTCGGTCGCGGTCAGCCGCAGAAACCTCTCGTCGGCCTGCTCGATCCGTGCGATCAGCCGCTCCTTGTCGCCCACATCTCTCCATCCCAGGCCCGAAGTCATGCTATGCTCCTAACATAGTATTGGTTTGGAGCATAGTTTCAAGCAGGGTTGGAGTGGTCGTGGTGAAGGCTGACGTCATCATCGCTGGGGGCGGGCCGGTGGGGCTGTTCCTGGCCGCCGAGCTGCGCCTTGCTGGGGCGAATCCGCTGGTGCTGGAACGGCTGGCCGAGCCGGAGTCGCGCAAGAACGACGACGACCGTGGCCTGACTCTGCGGACCATGCAAACCCTCGCCCTACGCGGCCTGGCGGAGCCGGTTCAAGCGCTGGCGCTGGCGGCAGTGCGCCGCCTCGCCGAAATGTCCGGCATCCCGGGCGCTACAGACGAGCTGGTGGACCTGGCTGGGCTCATGCAGCGACTGGGCATGGCCAACATCAAAGGCGATCTGGCGATGTTGCCGCTGATCGACACCACCGGCGAGCTGGCCCACATCCCACCACCGGTGATGGTGCTACAAGGCGAGTTCGAGCAGATCCTCGCTAACCGGGCGATCGAGCTCGGCGTGCCGGTATGGCGCGGCTGCGACGTCGTGGACCTGTCCGCCGATGACGTTGGGGTGACCGCGATCTTGGCCGACGGCCGCACCGTGCGCGGCGCGTACCTGGTCGGCTGCGATGGTGGCCGCAGCACCATCCGCTGCCGGGCCGGGTTCGACTTCCCCGGGACCGACCCGTCCATGGTCGCCCGCATCGCCGTCGCCGAACTGGCCGACCCGCAAACGTTGCCACCCGGCTTCGTGCGTAACCCGGCGGGCATCCTCATCGCGTCCCCACCTCCCGCGCCGACCATGACCATCGAGTTTGGAGGTTCACAACCGGATCGGCATACCGACCTGACAGCCGACGAGTTTCAAACCAGCCTCCGCCGCGTCAGCGGCACCGACGTCACCGTTGCCTCAATCACGAACCCCTTACGGCTGACCGACAACGCCCGGCAAACCTCCACCTACCGCCGCGGCCGTGTCCTGCTCGCGGGCGACGCCGCCCACGTGCACTCCCCGATCGGTGGGCAAGGCCTTAACATCGGCCTGCAAGACGCCGCCAACCTCGGCTGGAAACTCGCCCTCGTCGTCAACCGCCAGGCACCCGACAGCCTGCTCGACACCTACACCGCCGAACGGCACCCCGTGGGTTCGCGAGTGCTGCGCAACAGCCGCGCTGAATCGGCCCTGCTGCGCACCGATCCGCAAACCGAAGCCCTCCGCGAACTCGTCGGCGAAATTCTTCAAACACCAGAACCGGTCCGCCACCTCGCCGAAGAAATCAACGGCATGCACGTTCGCTACGCTGCAGGCAGTGGGCATCCGCTGGATGGCACCTTCGCACCCGATCTCGGACTCGATGGCACAGACGTCAACCAGTTGCCCAGCAACGGACGGGGGCTGGTGCTTTGCCTCACCGACAGCCCAGCGGTGCGCCGGGTTGCCGACGGCTGGAGTCACCGCGTCGACGTCATCACCACTACCACCCACCAACAGGCACTGGCCACCGTACTGATCCGGCCCGACGGCTACATCGCGGCCGCCCTCGAAAACAGCTCCGATGTGGACGGTCTGCAGGCTGCCATGACCCAATGGTTCGGTCCAAGCTCCCCGATGTGACGCTCCTGATTTCGGACTGCCCCAAGACCGCCGGCCTCATCGATCTGCTCGAGCCGCCCGCCTCGGACGGCTCGGCGCTCTGCAATTCCGCGCACCGCGATGGGCAAGGCCACTACTGATCGTCAAGGAGTAACCGAAGCTGTTGCGGGCTTATTCTCCGCCCCACTCAGCCTCCCTCAACGCCCGTCGGAGCGCGACGGGGCTCTGAATCCCGCCTATGGAGAGCTCTTGTCATCGGCCACCTCGATGACGACCTTGCCGTGCTTGCCCGACGCGAGGCTGCGCTCGAAGGCCGCGGCTGCCTCGGAGAGCGTGAATGTCGAGTCGATCGCAACGCGAAACTGGCCGCTCTCCACGAGTTTCGCGAGCTCGAGCAGCTGCGCCCGGTCCGGTTCCACTACGAAGTACGACCCTTCCCAGGCGGCTCCGCGGCGACCGAAACGAGGTGACCGCCCCTCGCGAGTAGGGCGGGCGCGCGCATGAGGAAGTCACCGCCAATCGTGTGAGGCTGGGGCCAGCAGCGCTTTGAGCGCCTCAAGCCGCAGCACCCGACTGCTAGCCGGTCATGATCGCCATGCCAGAAATATGACATTGATTGTCGTGTTAGCGAATAGCCTCACTGTGTATCCGCGAAAGGAGCAAAAGACCATGCACATCGTGATCGCGCCATTCCGGCCCAAGCAGGGAATCACCGAAGATGTGGTGCTGCAGACCTCCGACAACTTCGAGGAACAATTCGTCCGGAAACAGGACGGCATCATGAAACGCATCGTCGTCAAAGATGAGGAGGGCGGCTACGCCGACATCGTCTTCTTCAAGGACGCGGCGGCGATCGACCGGGTAACCGAGGCCGAACAAAACAGCGACGTCTGCGCAGCCTTCTTCGCCCTCATCGACGATGAAGACCACCCTCACATCTACGAGGCACTGAAGACCTACGAATGATGACCACCCCGCCGCACCAGTTACGGAACGTAAGTCGCCCACCGCCCGCTCGGCTGTCCCTTTGCCGCCGCCGCTGGCCTCCCGCCAACGGATCCGAAGCGGGCACGTTGGCCACCAGCCTGCGGACGGTCGGCAGCAGCGTCATAGTGTTGCTCGCCCTATCCAGCCACCGTGCCCGTGGGTACGCCACTCGGGGCCGACAAATTCTCAAACGCGTTGCCGGGCACAGGTACGAGGAGGCCACTATCTGAGGTGCCTACGTCGACGGGAGCAGCGCCATCTCAGCCTTCCTCGGTCGCGGCCGACGCGGCCCAGCCCGACCAGCGGCGTACGTCGACGGCGAGCACAACCCCGCGCGCGGCGAAGCGCGGGTAGCGGTTGGCGAGCAGCGACAAGGCGGGTACGCCCTCGGGCTCATCTGGGTTGACGATGCGGCCGGTGCCGTCGGCACGTACCCACCACAGTTCATTCCAGTCGTCCGCGTAATGGTCGACGAGCAGCGCGACGGCAGGGTTGGCGAGCCGCTTGAGCGCAGTGCCCCGCTTGGGTTTGGCGTCGACTGCGCTATTGACGACGTCGCAGTCGACCGCGAATGTGACCGGCACAATGTGCGGCAGGCCGGCGGCGTCGGCGGTCGCGAGGCGGGCCACGCGGGCGGCGGCGAACCGCCGCCGTGCCTGGTGCGGCGTCACTCCGGGTTGTACTCCGCGATCGCCTTTTCCCACTCCTCCAGGGCTTGTTCGAGGCGCCAGCGCGGCCCGGACGGGAACCACCGCGCGACCCGCATGACGCCAGCCTCGCGGAGCTCCTCGAGCACCTTCGGATCGGCTGGCACGCTCATCACCTGCACCCGGACGGGCCGGTCGGCCCTGGCGCGCAGCTCGGCGATGCGGTCGTACACCTCGGGGTGGTAATTGGGGAACCAGGCGTCGCCGAACCCCAGCACGCGATCGAGGACGGTTGGGCCGGCGCCGCCAACCAGGACCGGCGGGTGTGGCCACTGCGCCGGCTTGGGCCACGACCAGATCCGGTCGAAATTGACATATTGGCCGTGGTAGCTGGCCTCATCATGGGTCCAGATCTCCTTGATGGCCTCGACCCGCTCCCGCATAACGGCCATCCGGACGCGCGGGTCGGTGCCATGATGGCGCATCTCGGTCCGGTTCCAGCCCGCACCCACCCCGAACTCCAGGCGGCCGCCCGAAAGGTGATCGACGCTCGCGACCTCTTTCGCCGTGATGATCGGGTCACGTTCAACGACCAGGCAGATGCCGCTGGCGACGCGGAGCTTGCGGGTCGCCTCCGCGGCGGCGGTGAGCGCAACGAAGAGGTCGTACATGCGCCAGTACTTGGCCGGCAACGGCCGCCCGGGCGCGCGGTCGGTCTCCGCAGCCGGGATGTGGGTGTGCTCAGCGAAGTAGATGGCGCTGTAGCCGCGCTCCTCGGCCATCCGCGCAACCTCGCCGGGCCGCATGCCGTCGTAGGTGGGAAAGTATCCGAAACCAAATTCCATACCCAAGATCTACCCGGCAGGCGAGCCCTTCACCACGCGCGCCACGACTTTCTGCAGCATCGGCATGGTGGCCACCGGCGGGGGCCAGCTAATCGCGCGTTTGGCGTAGCATCCGCTCCGTTTGTGCGGCATAGCTCGGCATCCCGAACCTGCGGTAACTCATAAGCGCGTCCTCAAGCAGTTCTTCAGCCTGGGCCCGGTCACCGGAACCGTCGCGGTCGAGCAACATGTGGGCGCGCAGGCGCTGCAGCTCGGTTTCCTCCAGCCGGTTCTGCATCTGCTTCGCGTGCTGTTGGGCCAGCGCGAAGTGGCGCTCGGCCGCTTCCCAACGGCCACCGGCCGCGGCCGCCACGCCAGCCCGAGTCCGAACGAGGCGCCCGTCGAAGCTGATCCAGTCCGGCCCTCGTTCCAGAGCGGTTTCCAGCAGCGGGGAGAGCGCAGCAGCATCGTCCCGGAGGCCGCACAGGTAAAGCGCCTCCACTAACCCGAACAGGCGACTCCACGCGCCATGGCTGTATACCTTGTCGGGAGACGGCAAGGTCGGCCGAGACGCCTGGTAGATCGTCAAAACCTCCTCGGCATGACCCCAATGCGCAAGATGGCGTACCAGGATGGAGGTACTGCTACCGGAGTGCGCGCCGGCCGGCTCTAACTCGACCGCGCGGCGAAGTTCCGCCTCGGCGCGTCCAGCATCGCCGCGCCAGTGGGCGGCAAGCCCCAGACAGAGATGGCCCACGTAGAGCCAAGGCAGGCTGCCCCGCTCGCAGATGTCGGCCATCCGTGGTCCGAAACCCTTCAGTAACTCGAGGTCGGCGAGCATCACCGCCTCGCGGGCACGATGGAGCAGCAGCATGAAGAGTGCCCCGAGATGGCTCAGCCGTTCCGCAATGGCCATGGTCTTGTCGGCGAGCCTGATTGCCTGCTCGTGGCTGCCCAACGCACCGTCCTGGTAGATGACGAATGCCTGCACACTGCACAGATCCCATAACGCGCCTTCACGCTCGAACACGGCGGCGGCCCGCAGACCGGCAGAAACGCCCTCGATGAACTCGGCGTATTCGAAATGGTGGATCGTCTGCATGTGCAGCACGTCAGCGAGCGCGCGTTCATCGCCAACCTGGTCTGCGAGCGCACGCGCTTGGTCGAACATAGCTTTCGCCGTCTCGTAGTCACCACCCATGGTGACTGCCCAGCCCGTGGCGCTGAGCAGACGCGCCCGGTCCGCGCTGACGATGTCACCGAGGACGCCGAGCGCGCGCTGGGCCGCCTGAACGGCTTCCCTGATCCGAGCAGTCCAGGTCAGCTGCAACACCATCGTCGACGACAGTCGACCGAGTGAGTCGGTTCGCCCCAGCACCTGATACAGATCCAGCGCCTCGTTCATCGTGCGTAGGGCATCGTCCCACCGGCCGACACTCCGCAGAGCCATCGCGAGCCGCTCCAGCAGCTCAGCGCGAGTGTCCTGACTGCCTCGTTCGAGCAGTGACAAGGCGTGCTCGAAGTGCGCGACAGCCTCGTCGAAGGCAGCTGCGTCAGCCGCCCGCTGCCCGGCAATCGTCAGGTAGCGCACCAGCCGCGACCGATCGGCTGATCGGCCAGCTCGGGCTAAATGATGCGTCAGGTCCGCGGCGTGCTCCTCAAGGTCCTCGGCGTAGCGACGCTCAATCGCGTTGGCGGCCTGTAGGTGCAATCGTTCCCGCTTGACGGTGGACACGTCAGCAAGCAGCGTCTGCCGGATCAGCTCGTGACTGAAGGCCAGAGTCCCATCGCCCGCGACCGGCCCCATGAGCCGAGCTTGTTCGGCTTCCTCCAAGGCGTCGCTGAGCGCCTCCACGTCCACGCCGGCCACATCAGCAACGAAATCCGAGGCGAACACACGGCCGGACACAGCTGCGGCAACCAGCGTCTGACGAGTGAGGGGAGACAGCCTTGAGAGCCGTTCCCCGACGACGAGCCGGATGCTGTCGGGCACCGACGCCTCGTCAACCTTGAGGTCTGGTCGCAGCCGCCCGTGCTCATCGAGCAGCACACCGGACTCGGCCAGGTGCAGGTATAGC
>JBKPBV010000051.1:0-6501 GCA_046727055.1 Actinomycetota bacterium
GCCGCGCGAGCCGAGGCAACGCTCGGCGAGATCTGCAATGCGCTGCGTGCCGAATGGGGCGAGTACGTCGAGGCGGCCCGCTTCTGAGAACGCGTACTCCTTCAAATCCGACTTGTCAGCGTCTCGGCCGGCTATAACCCGCTGAGACGCTGACAAGTCGGGTAAGTAGTGATTGCGCGCCGCTGAGCGGTGGCCGCAAGTGCTGGCTAGTGTCGTGCTAGCACGACACTTGGGCGTGCGAGAGGAGTTGCCGTGCCAACCGGGGCCTGGCTGCTGATCGGAGTCGGGAGCGCGCTGGTGATCTTTACACTGCTACTCGTCTTCATCGTCCCCTCGGGGCGGCCTCGGCCTCCGTCCGGCGTCCCCAAGCGGCGCCTGATGAGGCCGCGTTTCAGGATTCCTTTTGCTTCACCGGCGGGCTCGATGATCAAGGGGTTTAGTTATCTGTACGCCCCGCTCAGGTATCGGCAAGTGAATTACAGCGTCGCAGGCCGGCTGGAGCGAGCCATTGCCCGCGTCGATGCGGTCGATCCAACAGCTGCAGACGAGCGGATCGGCCAGGCCTTGCATCAGAGCGTGGATCTCATCAGCGGTCCGGACGACTCGCCTGGCCAACCCGAAGGCGGCGAGCTGGCCATAGACGTGTTAGATCAACCGCGAAGTGAGGAACCGAGATGACCGCACGCCCATCCCGATACGACCGTTATCAGGACCCGCTTCAGGTTTACGCCGAAGCTGATACCGAGACCCGTGCGGTGATCGAGAAGGAGCTAGATCGCATCGCCGCACTTGATCAGCGAGAGGTAAGGCTCAACGCGCTCGGCCTCAACTATGGCGTCGTGATCACCCTCGCGTTCCTGGCGGCATGTGTCTATCTGATCGCGACCGGGCATGGCGTTGAAGGCACGGTCCTGGGCGTGATCTTCATCATCGGTCTGGTCGCTGTGATCGCCTTCGGCCGTCGCCGCTGACTCGGGGCCAGGGGCGTGAGCGTCGGACTCCACGCGCCCCCAGGATCGCGCTCCAACGGCGCGATCCTCGCGAGCGGAGCGAGCATCAGACACTGCGCGAACGCCCCAAAAAGCGGCTCAAGCTGCCAGAGCTTCCCGGGCGTCGAACCACGTCGAGAGGTCGGTCGGGCTGGACGCAACTTCAAGATTTGTCGCGATCTGATCGATCACCCTTAGGGCGCCGCGCTGGGCCGCGATATCAACGGAACCAGGTGTGCTCAGCTCACCTCGCACGCAGAGGTTGCTATTCCCGAAGAGTCGGCACACACCGGCGTGTCTGCCATCGGCGTAACGGGATCTCAAGGCGAAGTGGTCCACACCATACATCGGCATGCCCGCTGGATAACGGATGCTGAGCTGAAGGAGGCCCTCGGGATAGTCATTGCGAGTCAGGTACGTCACGTTCGAGTTGGTCACCAGGCCTTTGGTAACCGAGGAGACCTGATAGTGCCGGGGAAGTGATCGAATGCGATATGGCAACAGGACCGGCTCAGTGGTGAGTACCACGTGGCTGGCCAGCTGGGGGAGCACCTTCCGCGGTGCCGTGACGCTGTCGCATTCGATGATCACCCACGCCGTCTCGGCATACTCCCACCAAAGCATCGCCCCGCCGCCGTTGGGCCAGACGCCCTCGGCGTATGACGCCGTACGGGTGCTCACGCGCACCTGTGTCGGTTGCCGCGGCAGCTTTCGCACCCAGCTGGCGCCAGCAGTGCCGACCGCGACCGAACACCGACCCCCAATGGCGGGGTCGGCACGCAGGATGGTTGTCTCCCAATCTCGCTCGACTGTTCGGCTCCGGACGGACCAGCCGGGTATTGGCCGAACGATGTGGGAGAACGCCCAAGTTCCCGATTGTCGCGGCTCGACGCGCGGCTGGTACACGACGCTTATCGCGACCAGGACAGACAGCAAGGTTCCGGCAGCGAGTCCGACGAGCCCGATCTGACGCCGCCGGCGGGTGCGTGTCCGGGCGTGCCGGCGGAATGCTCGGGAAACCTCAGGTAGAGCCGGAAGGTGCCACGTGGCTATGTCGAGTGCGGCCCGCACGGAGAATGGGTCGGCGTTGATTGTGGCCAGCGCTCGATCGAGTTCGATACTTACCCGGGACGACGGCCGGTCGATGACTCCGGCGATCTCGGCATGGATGACGCCTTCGAGGCAGGTGAGCATCACCACCGCTCGCTGGAGTTTCGGCAGCTTGTCGTACGCGGCGACAATCGTGCCAAGCTCTTCGGGAATGTGCTCCATCCCAGGTCTCGCGGTCTGCTCAGCTGCCTCCGCCGTTTGCAGGAACGTTCGCACCGTTAACTCCCGCAGGTCTGCGGGTGAGTCGACCAGCCGCGACCAGCGTTGGCCCGCGGCGAGCACCACCGCCCCGGCCAGGTTGGCCGGATCAGGGCTAAGCGCCGCACACCACCGGAGCAGATCCGCCAGCTCATCGGCGTGCACACGTCTATTCTGGCCCTTGCTGCTCGCGCAGTGTTGATTGCTCGCTCCGCTCGCGAGGATCGCGCGTTGAAGCCGCTGCCTTCCTCCCTCACTCGCAGACGAAAAACGTGTCTGCTCGTTCGTTCGTCCAGGACAGCGGCGCGCGATCCTGGGCGCGGAGAGGCCGATTCCGCCAGCTAGCCCTCAAGAGCAGCGGAGACGACGGCGCGGGCTGCTTCTTGGACTTCTGCGAGGTGCTCGGGACCTTTGAAGGACTCTGCGTAGATCTTGTAGACGTCCTCGGTGCCGGAGGGCCGAGCCGCAAACCAGGCTGACTCGGTGGCGACCTTCAGTCCACCGATGGGTGCGTCATTCCCGGGCGCCCTGGTCAGGATTGCCGTGATGGGCTCCCCGGCGAGTTCGGTGGCTGTGACCGAAGATGCATCGAGCTTGGCCAGCTTCGCCTTCTGCTCCCGGTTGGCCGGGGCATCGATTCGGGCGTACGCTGGCGCACCATGCTGAGCAGTGAGCTCAGCGTAGAGCTCGCTCGGGGACTTGCCGGTGACGGCCTTGATCTCGCTGGCAAGCAAAGCGAGCAAGATGCCGTCCTTGTCGGTAGTCCAGGTGCTCCCGTCGAGCGCCAGGAACGACGCCCCCGCGGACTCCTCACCGCCGAAGCCGACTTCTCCAGTGCGCAGGCCGGGCACGAACCATTTGAACCCGACCGGAACCTCAACAAGGGTCCGACCGAGGCTGGCTGCGACCCGGTCGATCATTGACGAGGACACCAGGGTCTTGCCAATGCCTGCGCCGGGGCGCCAGCCCGGGCGGTTTGCATACAGGTATTGGATCGCCACAGCCAGGTAGGCGTTCGGGTTCATCAGTCCGGCGTCCGGGGTGACGATGCCATGCCTGTCTGCATCCGCGTCGTTGCCCGTTGCGATGTCGTAGGCATCTTTGTTGCCTATGAGGCTTGCCATTGCGTTGGGCGACGAGCAATCCATCCTGATCTTGCCGTCGGTATCCAGGGTCATGAATGACCAGCGTGGGTCCACTTTGGGGTTGACTACTCTCAGGTCGATGCCGAGGTTCTCGGCGATGTAGCCCCAGTACTGCACGCTCGCCCCACCCATGGGGTCGGCGCCGATGTGCACTCCTGCGTCCCGCACAGCCTTCAGATTCAGCGCATTGACCAGGTCCTCGCAGTAGGCGCCGAGGTAGTCGAACCGATGAACGTCTGAAACAACGTCCGCGTACGGCCTTCTCCGAATGGCCGAGCCATCAGCGAGCAAGTCGTTGGCACGCGCGGCTATCACGCTCGTCGCGTCGGTGTCTGCTGGGCCGCCATGTGGCGGGTTGTACTTGAAGCCGCCATCCCGAGGGGGGTTGTGCGAAGGAGTCACGACGATTCCGTCGGCTGTGTTGCCGGCCGTCGCCGTCGCATTGTGCACAACAATCGCGCGAGAGATGGCCGGGGTCGGCGTGTAATCCTGGTCGTCCTCGGCGCTGACAGTGACCCCGTTCGCCACCAGCACCTCAATGGCAGTCGTCCAGGCCGGCGTAGAGAGCGCGTGGGTGTCCTTGCCTATGTAAAGCGGCCCGGTGATGCCCTGAGACGCGCGGTACTCGACGATTGCCTGGGTCGTAGCGGCGATGTGTGCGTCGTTGAACGCCGTATCCAAACTCGACCCGCGATGCCCGGATGTCCCGAACGCCACCTGCTGATCGGGGTTAGTGGGATCGGGGACGAGGTCGTAATAGGCGCTAATGACCGCGTCGACATCGATGAGGTCTTCTGGAAGGGCCGGCTGGCCGGCACGAGGGTGAGCCATGGCCACATTCTGCCGTCGTTTCGCGTGGCCAGTGGAGGGGCTGGCGGGGAGCTTCTCAGAATCCGGTGGTGGTCTTAGCGCTCGGTCAGCACAGTGGAGCTCGCCGGGCTTTGACAGGATGGCTTCATGAGTTCGTCCAGCTTCAACCGTCCCGGCGCTGTTGATCTTTCACAGCTCGCCCAGCGGGCCAAGCAGTCGGCTGCGGCCCAGGCGAACGGGCCGCGAACCGTCGGTGGGTCGTACGTTGTCGAGGTCACCGAGCAGACCTTCGAGGCAGAGACAATTCGTAAGTCTGTCAAATACCCCGTGGTTGTCGAGCTTTACTCGCCGCGCGTGGCCACTGGTCAGCAGCTATCCGACGCGTTGATCGAGATCGCGAACGCATCAGAGGGTAAGTTTCTGCTAGCCCGGCTGAATGTTGACACCGCGCCTGGCATCGTTCAGGCCCTTGGCCTGCAGGCCGTTCCCACCGTTGTCGCGCTTATCAATGGCCAGCTGGCCCCGCTGTTCCAAGGGGTTTTGCCTAAGGATCAGGTCGAGGCAGCGATCGATCAGCTACTCAAGGCGGCTGTGGCGAACGGGATCGTGGGACGTGTCGAGCCCGCCGGACCCGAGTCAGCCGGAAATGCCGAGCCAGAACCCGTGGCAGATCCGCGGTTCGCGGCTGCCGATGCCGCGCTGGCACGCGGTGACTTCGCGGCCGCGCGAGATGAGTTTGACAAGCTGGTTCAGGCCAATCCGAACGATGCCGAAGCTCTTGCCGGTAAGGCGCAGGCCGGTCTCTTCGCCCGAGCAGCGATGCTTGATCCCAAGTCGACGGTGGCTGCGGCAAGTGGCAGTGATGACCTGAACATCCAGCTCGCAGCCGCCGACGTTGAGATGATCAGCGGACAGGCGGAAGCTGCTTTCGCGCGGTTGATCGGGCTGGTCAAGCGATTGTCTGGTGAAGAGAGGAACCAAGCTCGGGTAAGGCTGCTCGAACTGTTCGACACGCTCGGCAATAGCGACGAGCGAGTCCTCAAGGCCCGCCGCGATTTGATGACTGCACTCTTCTAAGCTGCCCATCGACTGTTTGCGACTCCCGTCAATGGGCTTACTAGCCACGTAATCTGGCCCGGTTGCTCGAGATCAGGGGAGAGATTCATGAAGCGGCTATTCGTCGCAGTGCTGCCGACGGTCATGCTGGCACTAGTCGGTTGCTCCGGGAGCCCAGCTGCATCAAGCCCGGAGTCAACGCCGACAAGTGAATCGCCGGTCGCGGGAGCTCCTACTGCATCCAACGCGAGCGCATCGCCGAGCTCGACGGTGCCGACGACTCAGTGTCTAAGCGGGCGCTACCGCCTTGTTCGGTTCGTCAGCGTCGGTGAGAAGGGGACGTTCGGTACTGGGGAAGGGGGAGACGTCACAGTCACCTTCAACAAGGGGTCGTACCTACTGAGCGGCGCTGGCAAGGAACCGATCAAACTGACCCTGGCGGGTCAGACTGCCGACTTGCTCGTGGATGGGTCGATCAGGGGGGACTATCGCGTGATGGGCGATAAGGCGAGCTTTGAGGTGGGCGCGAGCACCGGGTCAGCCTCGATCAGCATGGGATCATCGAAGGAGTCGGTGACGATGGAGCAGGTTGGAAGTGTTCTCGCTCCTGCTGGCGAGGCCGGAATAGCCTGCGCCAATGACGCGCTGATCGTCACTGTCCAAGATGTGCGACTCGAGTTCGGCAAGGTCTGAGGATCAGGGCGTGCGGCCGTCCTCGGTATAGGCCATCTCGTTTGGGCCGAGTGCTACGGCCAGGCTGAGCCGGCGAAAGGCCAGAGGGGTCAATAACCTACTGGCCCTCGCCAGATCCACTAGTGCGACGGCCTTGATTTCGGTCGGCTGCAGCGACCAGTACGCAAGATGGTTTTCAGCAACCTTGCCTCCGTCGAAGATCATCTCAACGGCGTCGTCCCAACCGAGGTAAGGCGGCATCCAGTCGACGACGAGAAGCCGGCCGACCTCAAGATCGATGCCGAGTTCTTCGCGTACCTCACGTGCCGCCGCAAGGCGAGGTGGCTCCAGCGGCTCGACAATGCCACCGGGAAGCTCCCAGTCCTCCTAGAATTTCGTCTCGCACAGTAGTACCCGATCACGAGCGTCGCGCATGAGGACGTGGGCAATCAAGCGCTTCTTGGGTAACGCCGAGTTCATCACGCTGGAGAACCCTTCGCTTCCCCCCACCCGGTCGGAGG
>JBKPBV010000052.1:0-10578 GCA_046727055.1 Actinomycetota bacterium
CCTGGGTGGTGACCCCGACAGCGCGCCGGATGAGACCTACGCTGCGTGGCAGGCGGCCCTGGCGCTGCCGTCGGTGCGTGGTCTCGTCCTGGGTCGCACCATGCTCTACCCGGCTGACGACGACGTCGCGAAGGCGGTCGACACGGCTGTCTCGCTCGTCCGGTAACGATCATGGAGTCGCGCTACCTACGGCGGTCTGGTTTCGCTGGCTCCGGTGCCTACGAGGTCGCGGTCACTCCTGAGTCCGCGGGCTGGGGCTTCTCTTCCCTGAAGATCATTTCCCTCGGGCCGGGAGACAGCCACCGCTTCGAGACCGGTTCTGATGAGGTGATCGTGCTGCCGCTCAGCGGGTCGGTCGCTGTTGATGTTGATGACACGCACTGCGAGCTCGACGGCCGTCCGTCGGTCTTCGATGGGCCAACGGACCTTGTCTACGTCGGCAGCGGCAAGACGGTGATCTTGCGATCGGAAGCCGGCGGTCGATTCGCTCTTTGTGGTGCACGAACCCACTCGACGGCTTCGCTGTGTGTTATGGCGGCATCACAGGTGCCGGTCGAGCTGCGTGGCGCCGGCCAGTCGAGTCGCCTGGTGCGGAACTTCGGCACTCCTGGATCGCTGGAGGCCGGCAAGATCATCGCCTGCGAAGTGATCACCCCGGCCGGCAACTGGTCTTCGTACCCGGCACACAAGCACGATGAGTCGAGCGACACCGAGTCCGAGTTGGAAGAGATCTATTACTTCGAGATCGCTGCCGGGCCGAGCGGTCAGCCGGGCTTCGGATTCATGCGGACCTCCTCCTCACCCGGCCGTGAGATTGATGTGCTGGAGGAGGTCCATGATCGTGACACGGTGCTGGTGCCGTATGGCTGGCATGGCCCCTGTGTCGCGGCGCCAGGCTTCGACATGTACTACTTGAATGTGATGGCTGGACCTGGTGCCGAGCGAGCCTGGAAGATCACCGACCATCCCGAGCAGGCGTGGGTGCGCAGCACCTGGGAGTTCCAGGCCGTTGACCCGAGACTCCTTCCGCAGACCGTCCAGGAGGCTTGAGTATGGGAGACACCATTCAGCTCACAGTGGCGCAGGCGTTGGTCAAGTTCCTCGCGTCGCAATACTCCGAATCCGACGGCGAAGAGCAGCGGCTCTTCGCCGGATGCTTCGGGATCTTCGGGCATGGCAACGTCGCCGGCATCGGCCAGGCCCTCCTCCAGGCCGAGCTCGAAGCGCCCGATTCGCTGCGATACATCCTGGGTCGCAACGAGCAGGCCATGGTGCACATCGCCGTGGCGTACGCCCGGATGAAGAACCGGCTACAGACCTACGCTGTCTCGACGAGCGTCGGCCCCGGTGCGACCAACATGTTGACCGGTGCGGCATTGGCAACTATCAATCGGCTACCGGTGCTGCTGCTGCCCGCCGATACGTTCGCCGACCGCAGCGCTTCGCCACTGTTGCAAGAACTGGAGCTGCCAGACTCAGGCGATGTCACGGTGAACGATGCTTTCCGGCCGGTATCGAGGTACTTCGACCGGGTCTGGCGGCCTGAGCAGCTGCCTGAAGCGCTGCTCGCGGCCATGCGTGTGTTGACCGATCCGGCTGAGACAGGCGCAGTGACCTTGTGCTTCCCGCAGGATGTGCAGGCAGAGGCATACGACTGGCCAACGAGTCTATTCAATAAGCGGGTCTGGCACGTGGCCAGATCGCTGCCCGAGCGGTCTGTCCTCGAAGCCGCGGCGGAGATCATCAGGTCGGCCGAGCGGCCGCTCATCGTGGCGGGTGGTGGTGTCACGTACTCCCGGGCGCAGGATGCGCTGGCGGCCTTCTGCGAAGCGACCGGGATTCCTGTCGGACAAAGCCAGGCCGGCAAGGGCACCTTGGTCTATGACCACCCGCAGTGCCTTGGCGCCATCGGATCCACTGGCACGATCGCTGCCAATGCGATCGCCCGCGAGGCTGACGTGGTGATCGGCATCGGCACGCGCTACTCCGACTTCACCACCGCGAGCCGGACCGCTTTCCAGAAGCCCGACGTACGGTTTGTCAACATCAATGTCGCCGGGCTGGATGCGATCAAGCATGCAGGACTCGCGATCCAAGCCGACGCCCGCGAGGCTCTCAACGCCCTGCTGCCGCTGCTCGACGGCTATCGCGTCGACGAAGGCTACGTCCGGAAATACACCGACCTGGATGCAGCCTGGGACGAAACGGTCCAGAAGGTCTACCTACCCGCGACTCCCAATGCGGGCGCCGACGGCCTGCTCACCCAGAACGAGGTGATCGGCATGGTGAACGAGCTGTCCGATCCCCGTGATGTGGTCGTCTGCGCCGCCGGATCAATGCCGGGCGACTTGCACAAACTGTGGCGGACCCGCGACCCGAAGGGCTACCACGTCGAGTACGGCTACTCCTGCATGGGCTATGAGGTCGCCGGTGGACTCGGCGTACGACTGGCCTGTCCTGACCGCGACGTCTTCGTCATGGTCGGCGACGGCTCCTATTTGATGATGGCGACCGAGCTGGTGACCGCGGTCCAGGAAGGCATCAAGGTCATCACGGTGCTGGTCCAGAACCACGGTTATGCCTCGATCGGCTCACTCTCGGAGTCATTGGGCTCGCAGCGCTTCGGCACCAGGTATCGCTATCGAAATCCAGAAACCGGCCGGCTCGACGGTGAGAAGCTGCCCATCGATCTTGCTGCCAACGCCGCGAGCCTCGGCGTCGAGGTGATCAAGACGACTACAGCGGGTGAATTCGCGGAGGCGATCAAGGCCGCCAAGTTGGCAAATCAGAGCATCGTGATCCACGTCGAGACTGATCCATTGATCGGCGCTCCGGATTCGGAGTCGTGGTGGGACGTTCCGGTCAGTGAAACCTCCACCCTCGAGTCAACCCAACAAGCACGGAAGACCTACGACGAGCACAAGGCCACCCAGAGGCTGTTCTTGTAAGGAGGTTATGTGTCCACGATCACGATCGGTACCGCACCAGACTCGTGGGGAGTTTGGTTTCCCAGCGATCCCGAACAAGTGCCTCCCGACGTATTCCTGCGCGAGGTTGCCGAGGCCGAGTACGAGTGGATTGAGCTCGGTCCGTACGGCTATCTGCCGACGGATCCGGCGGAGCTGAGAGACCAGCTCGACGCGCACAATCTCGGCGTGCTGGCAGGGACGGTCTTCGAGCACCTGCACCGCCCGGACTCGTGGGACGCGGTGTGGACACAGGTGACCAATGTCGCGGCGTTGACCCGCGCCCTCGACGGGAAGCACATCGTCGTCATCCCCGAAGTGTGGCGGCACCACAAAACCGGTGAGCCGGTGGAGACCCGTGAACTCGATGCGGAGCAATGGAAACAAAAGACCACGGGGCTGGACGAGCTCGGGCGGAGGATTCTCGAGGAGTACGGCCTCCGTGTGCAGTTCCACTCCCACGCCGATAGTCACGTCGGCTACCAGCCAGACATCGAGCGGCTCCTGGAGTCAACCAATCCCGAGTGGGTAAACCTCTGCTTCGACACTGGCCACATTGCCTACTACAGCGGCGATTGCCTCGAGCTGATCAAGAAGTATCCCGATCGAATCGGCTACCTGCACCTCAAGCAGGTCAATCCTCAGGTCGTTGCGGAGGTGCTGGATAAGGACCTCTCGTTCCCCGAAGCGGTGCGGATGGGAGCGATGATCGAGCCTCCCCTCGGCGTACCGGAAATGCCGCCGCTGCTCGAGGCAGTGGCAGCGTTGGGCCGCGATATGGAGGGCATCATCGAGCATGATCTCTATCCGTGCCCGCCAGACCTGCCGCTGCCCATCGCCAAGCGGACCAAGGCCTATCTCAGTTCCTGTAGCAGCGCGACCATCGAGTTTGGGAGGCAGCAATGAATCATGACTTGAGAATCGCCGTTCTCGGTGTCGGCATGATGGGCGCCTTCCACGTGGATGCGCTGAGCAAGCGGGTCCGCGGCGCCAAGGTCACAGTCGTCAACGACTTCCTCGCGGATAAGGCGGCGGAGGTCGCCGGAGCGGTTGGAGCCCGCGTAGCAGACGATCCGATCGCCGCCATCAACGACCCAGACGTGGACGCGGTGCTCATCGCCAGCCCTGGTCCGGCCCACGCCGCACAGCTCAGTGCGTGCTTGGATCGAGGGATTCCGGTGTTGTGTGAGAAGCCGCTGACCACCGACATCACCTCCGCATACGCGATCGTGCAAAAGGAAAGGGCGCTCGGCAAGCAGCTCATCCAGGTCGGCTTCATGCGGCGGTTCGACCCCGAGTACGTCGCGCTGCGTAAGTTGATCGCCGACGGTGGGCTGGGCAAACCGCTCATTGTGCACTGTGTCCATCGCAACCCCGCGGTTGGTGATCATTTCACCTCCGAATTCATGATCAGGGACTCTGTAGTGCACGAGGTCGACTCGGTCCGTTTCCTGCTGGGTCAGGAGATTACCAGCATCGAGGTGATCAAGGGCGCTGCCACGAGCAGTGCACCGCATGGCACACACGACCCCATGTTGGTGATCTTCGAGACCTCATCAGGCGCGATTGCCACCGATGAGATCTTCGTCAGGACGGGCGTGGCGTACGAGGTACGCACCGAGGTTGTGGGCGAGAAGGGCAGCGCCTTCATCGGACTCGACCAGAACCTGCAGGTCAAGTCCACCGACGGCCGGTGGGGCGGCAAGATCACGCCGAGCTTCGTGGAACGCTTCGGGCAGGCGTACGACATCGAGCTCCAAGGTTGGGTGGATGCGGCCAAGGCGGGAACCATCGACGGCCCAAGCGCCTGGGACGGCTATGCAGCGGTTGCGGTTTGTGAAGCCGGCGTTCTGGCGCTCCGCAGTGGCGTGAAGTTCCACGTCCATCTCGCCGGCAGCGATGTCGCAGCGCTCGAGCCGGAAGAACCGCACGCCGGCATACAGGCGCCCGACCTGGAGGGAGCGTGGCCGTGAAGCTCGCCCTCGACCCTCAGATGTTCTACTCGAGCAGGTCGGTTTATCAGTTGCCGGACATTGTGGCCCGCCTCGGCTACGACTGGATGGAGCTCTCACCCAAGGCTGATTTCGTTCCGTTCTTCAAGTACCCACGAATCGACGATGCCGGGGTCAAAAGACTCAAGAAGCTCGTCAGCGATGCCGGAATCGGCATGGCGTCGGTGCTGCCAGTGCTGCGCTGGTCCGGTCCGGACGAGGACCAGCGACAAGCCGCCGTACGCGCCTGGAAGCGGGTTATCCAGATCACCGTGGACCTCGGCGTCGAGGTGATCAACTCTGAATTCAACGGCAGGCCGGAGGCTCCGGAGACGGCCGAGGCGCAATTTTTGAAGTCGATGGAGGAGTTGTTGCCGATCTTCGAGCGGGAGGGCTTGCAGCTGATCATCGAGCCGCATCCGGACGACTTCATCGAAGACGGGCTGGAAGCGCTGAACCTGATCCGCGGTCTGAACAAAGACTGGCTCGGCTTCCTGTACTGCACGCCGCATGCCTTTCATCAGGGTCACGACCCGGCGACGATCATCGAGGCAGCCGGCGACAAGGTCCGCTACGTGCATCTGGCTGACGCCTGGAATCACCTGACCTCGAGCGGGTTGCGTTACATCTCCAACCCGCCAGGCAATCCCGCCCGTGTGCACCAACACATGGAGATGGGCATGGGCGAGGTCGACTATGACGCGATCTTCGCTGCGCTCGCCTCCGTTGAGTTCGACGGGGTGATCAGCAGCTGCGTCTTCGGGTGGGAGGAAGACGCGCGCGGCGTGTCGGTACGCCAGCGTGACAAGGCACTAGCACTGATCGGCAAGCACTTCGGCACTGACACTGTGGCGAAGGTCCGTTCGAGCAAGATCACGAACTGATCATGATCATCCATCAGCACTCCAGCAGCATCATCAGATAGGAACAGACCATGGCAACGACGCTTTACCACTGGAAGTCCGGGGAGATCTTCGAGGGCACGAGCGGGCGCTTCTCCGACGTGACGAACCCGGCCACCGGCGAAGTGACTGCGCAGCTCGCGCTCGCCTCCGAAGACGACGTCAACGAAGTCGTCGCCGCGGCCCTGGCCGCGTTTCCACGGTGGCGGGACACCTCCCTGACCAAGCGCACCCAAGTCCTGTTCCGCTTCCGCGAGCTGCTGAATGCCGAGAAGAAGGAGTTGTCGGCGATCATCACCTCCGAGCACGGCAAGGTGCTCTCCGACGCTCTTGGCGAGGTCACCCGCGGTCAAGAGGTCGTGGAGTTTGCATGCGGAATCCCACATCTCATGAAGGGCGCCTTCACCGAGAACGCCTCGACCAGGGTGGACGTCTATTCCACGCGGCAGCCGCTCGGAGTCGTGGGCATCATTTCTCCGTTTAACTTCCCGGCCATGGTGCCCATGTGGTTCTTCCCGCTAGCGATCGCTACTGGGAACACTGTCGTGCTGAAGCCGAGCGAGAAGGTGCCGACGGCGGCGTTGTGGGTGGCAGAGCTCTGGAAAGAGGCGGGGCTTCCGGACGGCGTGTTCAACGTGCTGAATGGTGACAAAGTCGCGGTCGACGGGTTGCTGACGCACCCGGACGTCCAGTCGATCTCCTTCGTCGGATCGACACCGATCGCCCGCTATGTCTACGAGACCGGCACAAGCCACGGGAAGCGGGTACAGGCTCTCGGCGGTGCCAAAAACCACATGCTGGTGCTGCCGGACGCCGATCTTGATCTTGCCGCCGACCAGGCCGTGAACGCCGGCTATGGTTCGGCTGGGGAGCGCTGCATGGCGATCTCCGCGGTGCTCGCGGTTGGCGACGTCGGTGACGAGTTGGTGGCCAAGATCAAGGAGCGCACGGTCGGGCTACGGACCGGTGATGGCACCAGGGGCTGCGACATGGGTCCACTGGTGACCGCGCAGGCGCAAGAGCGGGTTTCGGGTTACATCGACGCGGGCGAGGCAGCGGGTGCCACGCTGATCGTGGATGGGCGGAAGCCAAAGGTCGACGCTGATGGCGCTGGGTTCTTCGTCGGTCCGACGCTGTTCGATCATGTGACGACCGACATGAGCATCTACACCGACGAGATCTTCGGCCCGGTGCTGTCGGTCCTCCGGGTGGACAGCTACGAGGAGGGCGTGAAGCTGATCAACGACAACCCGTACGGAAACGGGACGGCACTCTTCACCAACGACGGCGGCGCTGCCCGGCGGTTCCAGAACGAAGTCAAAGTCGGCATGATCGGCATCAACGTGCCGGTACCCGTGCCGATGGCGTATTACTCGTTCGGTGGCTGGAAGAACTCACTCTTCGGTGACACCCACGCTCACGGCGTCGAGGGGATTCACTTCTTCACACGCGGCAAAGTGATCACTTCACGCTGGTTGGATCCGAGCCACGGCGGACTGAACCTGGGATTCCCGCAGAACGTCTGAACCGAGAGGTCTCCGTCAGGCGACTCGTCCGGTTGGCAGGGGCTCGTCCACAAACTCACCCGGCTTGGCCCGCTGGATTCGCGGCAAACCAGAGGTTGCGGATGCGGGCGGTCTCCTCCGCGATCCGCGCATCGGCGTAGCGCACCGCCGCGCCAGCTAGCCGAGCCTGTGCTCTCGCGGCCTCCCGGCGGGCCTCCGCCACCGCCTCGTGGGCCGCGCAGCTGTCGTCTCGATGATCCCCCGTCATGAATTCATCGTGGCAGCCACCACCGGCAGCTTTCGAACGTGTGAGCGATTGACCGACAGGACCGCTATCCCATCTCCGGCAGGCTGTACCCAGGTTGCTCACGCTGTACATGGCATGCACGCCACGTACAGCGCCTACATCCCATGCAGCGTGGGATGTTGGCACCGGCGCCGAGTGCTCCTTGAGGACAGGCTCAGACTGCATTTACATTGTGACGCGCTCGCTGTCGGCGATCCGGGTCACCTGATCGGCGTCGCCACCAACAACGACGACCGCTGATCCACCCGTCACCAGAGCGGTCACTATGCCGTCACGGCAGGTAGCCCACGGATCGTCGGCCCGGATCAGACGACGCACAGCCGGACCGTCGACCTTGACTAGGTCGGCCTGGGTCAAAGAGCGCTCGGCGTCCACCCAGGCGGTGGCACCGGCTTCGGGCGGGTAACCGACGTACCTGTCCGCGTGGCTGCGCACCTCGATCGCGTAGTCACGAACGCCGTCCGGAAGCGGCTCATTGAATCCAAACCCCAGCGGGTGCAGCGCGCACGCGAAGATGTCACGTTCTTCATAACCCTGCCAGCGGTGCCCCGTCACAACCGCTGCTGGCAGCGGCCGGTTAGTGAGATCAACCACCAGGCCGACCTGCCAGCAAGCCAGCTCCCAGACCGCAGTCAGCCAGTGGCCAGGTGCCTCCGCAGCGAGCGGCATGCTGATCACATCGCCCATATCGACAGCGACCTCGTCAACGAGCAAGTTGGAGGTTTTGTCGACCCAGTTGCCGAAACTGGTCGCCGAGAGTTCGGTGCGCCCACCGGACCCGAGATCGTAGTAGGTGAGCAGCGGAGCCGATCCCTTGATCTTGACGCGCTGCTGCAGTCGTTCGGCGGCTAGTCCGCTCATGGCGCCAGCGTAGGAGTTGGCCATGCTCATGTGACCGATGAGACGCCGTTACCCTGTGGCCATGGTGCGTCCTGCAAGCTGTTCCAGGCCAGCAGGTGTGAGTCCTGTCCCGGTAGGCGCCGGAGCGCCGGGTAGCAGGCCCCGGTTCGTTGGAGAGATCTGGCGGGTTGAGCGGGGTGTCGAGAGCCTCTTTGGAGGGAGCAAGAGCGCGGGCCGTAGCGTGATGCGAACGTTGCAGCCTCGTCACAGGTACAACGGGATAGCCGAGCCGCTCATGTCACGGCGAAGGCCATGTCTGGTTCACCGGGTTCCGGAGGGTGGGTCAGGTTTCCCCGGGGTAGGGGCGGCGGCACGTGTTCAAGGTCTGGGGCGGAACAGGAGAGGCCCGTCTGCGCGTGCCTGCGTCGGGCGAGAGACCGGTCGTATAAGCCGATGGTGAAGTCGGCCGGAGTGCAGCGGGAGTCCGACGGGGTCGTAGTACCGGTGATCGGTGTGCAACACAACGCGCCGGGAGGGAAGGGCCCCGACTTTGGTCACGCCGAGGAAGCGGGTAAGCGTGAGGGCATGGCCGGGGTGACCCGGTCCAACGACTCCGGCAGGTCTCAGCCTGTCGTAGCCGTCGACGGGGGTCCGTCGCCGGTGAAAGTGCGAGAACTGCAACGTCGGCTATGGACAGTGGCCAAGCAGCAGCAGGAGCGCCGTTTCCACGCTCTGTTTGACCGTATCCACAGGGGTGACGTGCTGTGGGAGGCGTGGGAACGGGTTCGTAGCAACCGGGGTGCGGCTGGGGTGGATCGGGTCACCCTGGCCTATGTCGAGGAGACGTATGGGGTTCAGCGGTTGTTGGCTGAGTTGCAGGCGGATCTTCGGGCCGGGTCGTATCGTCCCGCGCCGGCTCGGCGTGTGGAGATCCCGAAACCAGCAGGTGGTGTCCGACCGTTAGGAATCCGAACCATTGTTGAAGCGTCGAAAGCGTATTGATGTCATCGAAACCGGGGTCCAGTCGTTGCCCCGGGACGAGTCTGGCGGGTGCCTGTTGATTGGCCAGGTGGTGACCGGCGTGAAGGTGGCGCGAGCTCAGGTCAGGCATCGGCACGGAACGTGGGAACCTGTCGCCCTAGCGGTGCCGGCCGGCTGTGGTGCCGACCGGTCGAAGGGAGCGCCCCAAGCAGCGGAAACTGCAAGGGGCGGAGTACCGAGTTGGGGCACAGGGACGGACCGGCTCGTAGTAGCGGTGAGGCCCGGTAATGCGGGCGGAGCGAATGGGCCGGGTTGCCCGGGTTCGTTTGGTGGTCAACCGGCAGGGCCGGGTGGTCTGGGAAGCGTTTGTGAGGGCCAAGAGCAACAAGGGTGCGGCGGGAGTCGACGAGCAGTCGCTGGGGGAGTTCGAGGCGAATCGGGACCGGAATCTGTACATGATCTGGAACCGGCTCTCCTCGGGCTCGTATTTCCCGCCGCCGGTGAAAGCGGTGGAGATCCCCAAGGCGGCAGGCAAAGGGGTACGTGTCCTGGGCATCCCTACCGTGGCCGACCGGATCGCTCAGACGGTGGTGCGGATGTATCTGGAGCCGAAGGTCGAACCGATCTTCCACCAGGACTCCTACGGCTACCGGCCGGGCAAGTCCGCGCTGGACGCGGTCGGGACCTGCCGTCAGCGGTGCTGGCGGGCGGACTGGGTGATCGATCTGGACATCCGGGCGTTCTTCGACACTGTGCCGTGGGATCTGGTGCTGAAGGCGGTCGCCCACCACACCGACCAGAAATGGATTCTGCTGTATGTGGAGCGGTGGCTGAAAGCGCCGCTGCAACGGCAGGACGGCAGCCTGGTTGCCCGGGATCGCGGGACCCCGCAGGGTTCGGCGATCTCACCGTTGCTCGCCAACCTGTTCATGCATTATGCATTCGACGTGTGGATGGTTCGGGAACTCCCGGGCATCAGCTTCGAACGGTACTGCGATGACGCGGTGGTGCACTGCCGCAGCGAGAAGCAGGCCTGGTATGTCCGGGACGCGATCGCTGCTCGCCTGGCGCAGGTCGGGCTGGAAC
>JBKPBV010000053.1:0-11117 GCA_046727055.1 Actinomycetota bacterium
ATCGAAGCGTTCCAGAATGGCATCGAGCGTCACGCGCTCGCCAGCCGCTGCGAGGTCCGGTGACCTCGCGATCGGCCAGCTTCACCAGCGCATCCTGGTACGCGGCCAGCCTCTGGGACTGCACGACTGGCTCGTCGTCGAAGGTCACTCCCAGGGCCGCAAGGTCGGATAGCTGCTGCTCGACCATTCCAGGTCGCACGCGTGACCTGTCGAGGTCCTCGATGCGGAGTAGGAATCGGCGTCCGCTCGATCGCGCAAAGAGCCACGCGAGTAAGGCAGAGCGCAGATTTCCGAGGTGCAGCTCACCAGTAGGGCTCGGCGCGTAGCGCCCCGCGCCGCTGCCCTCAACGGGCTCGAAGCGACCATCCTGCTCAGCGGCTGCGAAGCTGGTCGGGATCTCAGACACGTGCTGGTACCGTGCTCATCGACGCCCCGGTGAGAAAGTGATCGCACGCGATGGCACCCCGCAAGACTGAAAGAATTCTCAACCTCACGATCTGCTTGCTGGTGTCAGGCCGTTATCTTCCCAAGAGCCGCATTCGGGAGGCGGTCGAGGGCTACCACAATCTCAGCGACGCCGCCTTTGAGCGTACGTTCGAGCGCGATAAGGACGAGTTGCGCTCGCTTGGCGTGCCGATCGAAGTGGGCAGCTTCGACGCGCTTTTCGATGACGAGCAGGGCTATCGCATCCGTTCCTCAGAATTTGCGTTACCGCCGATCGACCTGGATGCCGAGGAAGCCGCAGTGGTGGGTGTGGCTGCCCGGGTCTGGCGGCATGCGAGCATGGCCGAGTCGACCAGAAGCGCGATCAGCAAACTGCGCGCAGCAGGCGTGGAGCCAGACGCCTCGCAGTTGGCATCACTTGAGCCGTCGGTCCAGGCGTCCGAACCCGGCTTCGAAGTGTTATGGAACGCCGTGCTGGATCGCGCTCGGGTGAGCTTTACTTATCGCGATGGCAGTCCGCGCACGGTCGAGCCATGGGGCCTTACGTCGTACAAAGGCCGCTGGTATGTGATCGGCCGCGATGTCGACCGCCAAGCATCCCGGATGTTCAAGCTGTCCCGGATGACCGATCTGCCAAGGAGAGCCTCGCGCGCTGGGGCGTACCAGGTGCCAAGTGATCTGGACCTGCGCAGGCTGGCGCGCGCCCTTGCTCCGCAGGAGCCGACCGAGACTGCGCTGCTTGCGATCCGATCTGGCAAGGCGCCCGCTTTGTCTCGTCGCGGTGAACCAGCCAGCTCCGATGTCAATCTTCCGCCGGGTTTCGCGGTGTACGCGGTCGGCTTCGGCGACCTTCACTCAGCCGCCGATGAGATCACCCAATTCGCCGCTGATGTGGTGGTTCTGGAGCCCGTCGAGCTGCGTGACCTCGTTGTTCGCGGCCTGACCGCCGTCGCAGAATCGGTGACCGCGGCGTGACCTCTCGAGCTCAGGTACGACGACTACTCAGCCTTGTACCGTACCTACGCGAACACGATGGTGCTGCCATGACTGACGTCGCGGCGGCATTCGGGATCAGCGTCAAGACGCTGCGCGAGGACCTCAGCGTCCTCTGGATGTGCGGCATGCCTGGGCTCACCCCCGGCGACTTGATCGATATCGATATGGACGCGGTGGACGGCGAAGGCGTCATTCACCTCAGCAACGCCGACTACTTGACCCGGCCGCTGCGGCTGTCTACCGACGAGGCACTTGCGCTGGTGCTGGCGCTGCGGACGCTCCGAGAGATCGCCGGGCCCGGTAAGCGCGATGCCGTCGACCGGGCATTGAAGAAGCTGGATGCCGCCGCAGGACACGTACCGGCTACCGAACAGGCCACGGTTGCGGTGACCGCCGCACGCGATGACATCCAAGCGCGGGTAAACGACGGGCTGCAGCGTGGCAAGCGGCTGGACCTTACTTATGACGTCGCCTCCAGGGCGGAGACGACCCGACGCATGGTCGACCCCCTGCGGGTATTTGTGCTGGAGGGCTATGGCTACCTCGAGGCTTGGTGTTACTCAGCCAACGCGCTGCGAACATTTCGGCTCGACCGTGTTGCGGCCGCCGAGGTCACCTCAATCGATGTGGCGCCTCATGAGGTCCAGCTGAAGGATCTGTCGACCGGATGGTGGGAGGCGCTCAAAGACGCCCCGCTCGTCACTCTCGAGTTGGAGCCGTCGGCCGCCTGGGTCGCGGAGTATTACCCAACCGAGGCAGTTTCGACTCGTCCTGGCGGTGGCCTCATCGTTTCGCTGCACGTCACAGACCCTGCCTGGTTGCGCGGCCTGCTGCTGCGGCTCCAGGGCGGAGCTCGGGTACTTGCGCCCGAGTCCGCCGGGGACTCGGCTGCCGAGGCGGCGCGGGAAGCCCTCGGCCAGTACGCCGTACTGCTCGGAACGACCGCCGGTCGGTGATTGACGTGGGGCTCACAGCGCGATGCGCAAACTCGCGGGGTATGGTTCACGAGTGCTCTGGGTAGGCGTATTCGCGGGCATCGCACTGGCCGGCATCATCATGCTCATCTGCTACGCGGTGTGGCTGGCGCACAAGGCTGGCGACCTCTGGAGCGAGATTGACGTGCTGGCCGACAGGGCAGACCAGCTGGCCGAACTGGTTGATCAGATCAAGGTCCCGGAGCGCGTGTACCTTCCCGACCTCAGTGATCGCACCATTACGCCTTGAGATCGCTCGCGCAATCGCGCTGACCATGCCCTGTCTTCCTCCCTCGCTCGCGACGAAAGGCGTGCCGCTCGCTCGCTCGTCCAGACAGGGGCGCACGATCTAGCCGACGCTCGCGACCTCTGCAGAGATTGGCCAGGCATCCGCGACGTAGGATGACACCGAAGCACCTCGCTCAACTTCGGGGCGCACGGGGGGTCGTCCCCCCGCTCAATATTTTGGTGCAGGAAAAGAGGGAATCATGACACCGCTCGTACTGGGCCTCGGCGTACCCGAGTTGTTGATCATCCTCGCGGTTGTGCTGCTGTTGTTCGGCGGCGCCCGCCTCGCCGGCTTGGGTAAGAGCACTGGGCGCGCGCTCCGCGAGTTTAAGGAGGAGACCAAGGGTCTCAAGTCCGACGAGAGCCAAGCACCACCGCCCGTCGTAGGACCTCGTGGAGGTGCACCGAGCACGACTGAGTACCAGCAGCCGCCGCAGACCAACACCTCATCGCAGCCACCGAGCGGTGCTAGCTACCAGCAGCCGCCGCGGGCCAACCAAGACCCCACCGGCAGCGACCTGCGCAACGAGACCTGACCGTTTTGAAGGAGCTTCTCGCGCATGCCGACGCTCGAAGCTCAAGAAGGACGCCCTGAGCTGCCGTGTCTTTGACCATCAAGGGCCGGCCCATCCACTTCAGCTTGAAGTGGCTCAAGCCGCCGCCTATGCCACCCGACGGCACGATGACTCTCTTCGAGCATCTCCGTGAGCTGCGGTACCGACTGGTCGTCGCAATACTCGCGATCATTGCCGGGATGATCGTCGCCTGGTTCTTCCGAGACCCACTGATGGTCATCCTGGAACGGCCGTACTTCGAAGCCATTGAGGACCTGAAGGCCAAGAACCCAGACGCCGATACGTCTTTGGTCAACATCAATCTGACCTCCCCGCTTACGTTGGCCTTGAAGGTCTCAGCACTCGCCGGTGCCCTCCTCACCGCGCCCATCTGGCTGTACCAGCTCTGGGCGTTCATCGTGCCCGGCCTGCTGGCCAAGGAGAAGAAGTGGACGCTGATCTTCATCGCTGTTGCGACTCCGATGTTTGTTGGCGGCGTGCTTGTCGGCTATATCGTCCTGCCCAAGGCCATTACTGTGCTGCTCAGCTTTACTCAGAGCGGCGTAACAAACCTTCAGGACATCAACGCCTATCTGTCGTTCCTGCTGCGCCTCATGGTGGTCTTCGGGATCGCCTTCCTGATTCCGCTCGTGGTGTTGGTTTTGAACATCGTCGGGGTGGTCAAAGCCACGACTCTTTCGAAATACCGGACTTTAGTGATCTTCGGCACCTTCGTCTTCGGCGCCGTAGCGACGCCCTCGACCGATCCGTTTTCGATGCTCGCCCTTGCGGCGCCAATGACCCTGCTGTTCCTCGCAGCAGAGGTCATTGCGCACGCCCTGGATCGTCGCAAAGAACGTCGCGCGGCGCTGGCTGGCGATGATCTGCTCATTCAGAAGAGCGTCGCAGACGACAAGGTGCTACGTGAACTCGCGGAGGGTGACGGCGAGGTCGAGCCTCCGAGGTGACGCGCCACATCAGGCTGGTGGTCAATCCGTCCGCCGGGAAGGGGCGTGCGCTAGAAATACTCCCGCAGGTCGCTGGCACGTTACGCGATGGTGGTGTGGACCTGCAGATCTTGCTGAGTCGTGACTTTGCCGAGGCGCAGTCCATGACCCGCCGGGTCGTGGCCGATGGCGCGGACGTGCTCGCGGTGATGGGGGGCGACGGGATGATGCATCTTGGGGTCAACACCGCCGCATCCGCGCACTTGGCCCGTGGCAGCCGGACCACACTGGGCCTGATCCCCGCCGGCACTGGCAACGACTTGTGCCGTGGCATCGGGCTCGATCCGCAAGATGCAGTTGCCGCCGCGTCCGTCATTGCCGCGGGATACACCCGATCCATTGATCTTGCGCGGGTGCGCGACACCTATGTCGGAGCGGTGCTCGCCACCGGCTTCGACGCCCTCGTGAATCGCCGGGCCAATCAGCTCCCCTGGCCACGAGGGTCGATGCGGTACGCGGTGGCCACCATGGCTGAGCTGCGGGTCTTCTCGCCTCTGCACTACAGGCTGACTCTCGACGGCGAAGTTCGCGAGCAAGAGGCCATGCTGGTAGCCATTGGCAACACCAGCTCGTACGGAGGCGGAATGCTCATCTGTCCCGATGCCGACCCGTACGACGGTCTGCTCGATGTCACGATCATTCATCCGGTGGGTCGGCTCAAATTGCTGAGGCTGTTCCCGGAGATGTATTCGGGGAAATTCGTCCGCGACCCATGCGTGGAGCGGTTGCGGGTTCGCGAAGTGACGGTCGACGGAGGCGGGCTCGTCGGGTTCGGCGACGGTGAGCTGATCGGCGCAGCTCCGCTGCGGGTCTGTGCCGTGCCACAGGCGCTGCCGCTCTTTGTGCCGCAACCTCGCCAAAGGCCTGATGCATGATGGTGGTGTGCCGTTGGCGGTAGATCGGCTGAAGTCGGGAAGGCTCGCGCTTGCCGCGGGCGATTGGGCGGCGGCGCGCGAGGCGTTTGCCGCGGCTGTCGCTGAGGAGCCGTCGGCCGACGCATTGGATGGTTTTGGGCGGGCGTTGTGGTGGCTGAAGGATGCCGGAGCCGCAATCGAGGCACGCACTCGCGGGTACGCCGCGCTGCGTCGTGAGCGTCGGATCGCCGAGGCGGCAAAAGTCGCCGTCTGGCTGGCCCGCGAGCACCGCAGCCTCTATCGCAACCATCCGGTAGCCGACGGCTGGCTGGCTCGCGCCCGGAGCGCCGTCGAGCAGTGTCGCGATGGTGCGGCACGCGGGTGGGTCAGCTTGGCTGAGGCCGAGTCTTGCGCCTCGGCGTCAGCCGCAGCTGATCTGGCTCGGGCCGCGGTCGGGGCCGCCCGCCTGCACGAAGACGTCGACCTGGAGATCACGGCGTTGGCACAGCTCGGCGAGCTCGAAGTCGCATCCGGGGCGGTCGACGCCGGGCTAGCTCACCTTGACGAGGCGATGGTCGCTGCCACCGCAGGTGAAGGCAGGGATCCGCAAAGCATCGGCGAGGCGTGTTGCCAGCTCATGGACGTCGCGGGCCTGCTTGGTGACATGAACCGAGTCGGCAACTGGTCAGCTGCCGTGGCAGGTTTCCGCGAATCGTACGACTTCCCGCCCATGGCGGCGTACGGCCCGTCGGTCGGCACGGGTGTGTTGTCTGCATTCTGCGGTGCTTGCTGCGGCGGCATCTACCTGCTTAGCGGCCGTCTGGACGACGCCGAGAACGAGCTGATGTCCGCGCTGGCGACACTCGAGGCTAGTGAGATGCATTCGAGGTGCATGCACCCGGTTACCCAGCTTGCCGAGCTGCGGGTCATCCAAGGCCGGCTGGCGGAGGCCCGAGAACTCCTTGCCGCTTACGAGGACCTACCCGAGTGTGTCCGTCCTCTGGCGGCGCTCGATCTTGCCGATGGCGCCATCGACCGCGCCGCCGAACACCTGCAGTCTGGTATCAACGAACTCCGGGACCGTCCGGTCGCCACGTTCCCGCTGTGGACGCTGCTCGTCGATGCCGAGATCGCGCGTGGCGATTTGGTCGCCGCCAATCAGGCGGTCGCACAGGTTGCGGAGCTGGCAACGGTCACCGGCAGCCAGCGCCACGCGGCCGAGGCGGCTTTCGCCGAGGCGAAGGTTGCGGCGGCACGGGACGCCTCGCTCGCGGCGCCCACGCTACGGCAGGCGTCGCGGATGTTGGCCGATGTGGGCTTGCCAGTGGCTGCCTGCACGGCTCGGCTGGCCTTCGCGCGCGCGAGTCTGGCAGCGGGCGATCGCGGCACTGCAGTCGCGGAGGCCCGTGCTGCGCTCGCCGGCTTCGAGCGGCTTGGCGCACTGGTTCACGCTGACGCGGCCGCGGCATTCCTCCGAGAGCTGGGCGTGCGCGGTCGGACTGGGCCAAGGTCTATCGGGCTGCTCAGCAAGCGCGAGAAGGAGGTGCTGCGCCTAGTTGCCGAGGGTCTGTCCAACGCCGAGATCGCCGAGCGACTATTTATCAGCGTGAAGACCGCGGGCCATCACGTGAGCAACATCCTGACCAAGCTACAGCTGCGCAGCCGCACCGAAGCCGCGGCCTACGCGGTCCTCAACCTCAGGGAGGAACCAGCCGCAAAATAGGGACCTTTCCCCATCCCTCGTATGGTGATCTCGGGTGATGCTGCTATCGGTCCATACACAACAGAAGGAGGGATCATGAGTCACCCGAAGGCGGTGTACACCCGGTTCAACGAGATTCTCAACGACCGATTACCAGAAGGCGTTGACGAAGTCTGCGCATCCGACATGGTGGGGCATGCCGGCGCGGGCGCCAGCCTCGCAGAATTCAAGGACTCCTACGGAGCTTTCCTGGACGCGTTCCCCGACTTGCAGCTGAAGATCCGCTATCTAGTCAGTGAGGACGATCTGGTCAGCGCATGGCTGACCTTGAAGGGCACCCACCTGGGAGAGTTCGCGGGCGTGCCCGGAACCGGTCGCCAGATCAGTATCGCCGGCTGGGACCTCGCGCGGATCAAGGACGGCCGCATCGTCGAGCTGACTCAATACTGCGACCTGCTCACCCTCATGAATCAGATTGGCGCGTTGCCGACGGCTGCGCCGGCGTAACGGGGGTTAGTGATCATGCCTAGCGCGTCGAAGGCCAACGCGAGCGAGTCCATGACGTTGGACGGCTACGAAGGCCACTTCGAGGACTTCGATGATGGGTTCACCGTCGGGTTCGAAACCTAACGGCCGATGCGGACTTGAGCCCGCTGTTCGCCGGCCTGCCCGATGACCGCTGCCAGTGCCAGCATTGGGGTACGTCCTGAAAGGGAAGGTCGCGTTCCGTACCGCTGAGGGTGAGGAGGAATTCGTTGCCGGGGACGCGTACTATGCCGCCCGGCCACACGCCGACCATCTATGCGGGCACCGAGATTGTGGAGTTCAGCCCCACTGGCGCGCTTCAGCGGACGCTTGAGGTGGTTGAGCGCAACCTCGCCATCTCCTCGAGCAGCTGAAACCGCCGCCGTCACGATCCTTGGCGGCCGGGATTGCACCCGCCGCCGTCACGATCCTTGGCGGCCGGGATTGCACCCGACGCTAAGGATCTGAACATTGACTGCCAGGCCTCACGGAGTCGGCTCGCATGCCAGAAATGTTGCCGACCGCGCGGGGTAACTTGGGCCGCATCATGGCCGACCCCTCGATCGACCCCGAATCGCCCAGCCCGGCCGAGGCGTACGCACGGTTCCGGCAGAGGCGGGCCTCGCCGTTGCTCGCCGCGTTCGCTGACGGCTATCCGTTTGGCTTCGACGACTACCAGCGCGAGGCGTGTGGCCATCTGGAAGCCGGGTCGGGTGTGCTCGTGGCCGCACCCACGGGGGCAGGCAAGACAATCGTCGGGGAGTTCGCGGTCTTTCTGGGGCTGAGCAATGGCCGCAAATGCTTCTACACCACACCGATCAAAGCGCTGTCGAATCAGAAGTACGCCGACCTGGTTCGCCGGCACGGCGCCAGCAACGTTGGACTGCTCACCGGCGACACATCTGTCAACTCCGAGGCGCCCATCGTGGTGATGACGACCGAAGTGCTGCGGAACATGATCTACGCCCGATCGACCACTCTGGCAAACCTCGGCTACGTGGTGCTCGATGAAGTTCACTACCTGGCTGACCGCTTCCGCGGTGCCGTCTGGGAAGAAGTGATCATCGGCTTGGCCGACTCCATTCAACTGGTCGCGCTCTCGGCAACGGTAAGCAACGCCGAGGAGTTCGGGGAATGGCTTTCAGAGGTGCGGGGAGAGATGGCGGTCGTGGTCTCGGAGCGACGGCCGGTGCCGCTATATCAGCACGTCCTGGTCGGCCACACCCTTTATGACCTCTTCGCTGATCTCGCGCCGACCGCTCGTGAGGTGCCCGACCAAGGTAAGCCAGAGGTGAATCCGGCGTTGATCAAGATCGCCCGGGAGGAGTCGAGGTTCGTCCGAGACGATGCCCGGCGTCCTCGCGGCAGTAGCGGCCGTGGCAGACGAACTGTGAATTACGGCAGCGGCTCGTACGGCGGCGCGGCTCACCACTCCCGCTACGCGCGCGGCCCCCGACCCCACTCGCTGCGCGTTTCGAGCCGTCCTGAGCTGGTGGAGCTGCTCGATGATGAGGAGCTCCTACCGGCCATCGTCTTCATCTTCTCGCGCGTGGGCTGTGATGCCGCGGCCCAGCAGCTGCTCGAGTCGGGGGTTGGGCTCACCACGACAGCTGAGCAGCAGCAGATCGCGGCAATCATCGAGCGGCATGTCGTTGGGCTGTCCGACAGCGATCTGCATGCGCTCGACTACGATCTCTTTGCCGAGGCTCTGGGCCGCGGAGTTGCCGCGCATCACGCCGGCATGCTGCCCACCTTCAAGGAGTGTGTCGAGGAAGCCTTCGTTCGAGGGCTGATCAAGGTTGTCTTCGCCACCGAGACTCTGGCGCTGGGGATCAACATGCCGGCCCGGTCGGTGGTGCTGGAGAAGCTGGTCAAGTTCGACGGCGAAATCCACGCAGACATCACGCCGGGGGAGTACACCCAGCTCACCGGCCGGGCGGGGCGCAGAGGAATCGATGTCGAAGGCCATGCCGTCGTGCTCTGGCAACCTGGGCTGGATCCACGCGCCGTGGCCGGCCTGGCATCGCGGCGTACCTATCCGCTGAAGTCCTCGTTCTCCCCGACCTACAACATGGCTGTCAACCTGGTCGCAACTGTGGGGCGAGACCGTGCCCGTTCCCTGCTCGAGCAGTCCTTCGCGCAGTTCCAGTCGGACCGTTCGGTGGTGGGGGCTGCACGCACACTGGCCAAGAACGAGGAGGCGATCAAAGCCTACTGGTCAGCGGCGGTGTGTGAGCTCGGCGATTTTGCAGACTATGCGCACTTGCGGGCAGAGACCGCCGATCTTGAGGCATCAGCCGCTCGGGAAAGGCGGTCGGACCGCCGGGCCGAAGCGCTGCAGACATTGTCGATCTTGAAGCCGGGCGACATCATCCGGGTGCCTAGTGGCAAGAGCCAGGGCTGGGCCGTGATCATCGATCCCGGCGTACGCCATGATCATCAGGCGCCGCGGCCGCTGGTGCTCACCGAAGAGCGCCGCGTACGGCGGTTGGCGCTCACTGATTTTCCGACACCGCCACTGGTGGCTGGCCGCGTCAAGATCGGCAAGCATTTCAACCCCAAAGACGCAGCTTCGCGGCGGAACCTGGCCGCAGCGTTGCGCACCAGGTTGAGTGAGATCGATCTTGACTCCAAGCGCCGTCGCGACGCTGGTTCCAACCCGGAGATCCATGCGCAAATCGAGCAGCGTCGCGCGGCGTTGCAACGCCATCCGTGCCACCGTTGTCCCGATCGTGAGGTCCATGCACGCTGGGCGGAGCGGGCTCAGCGGCTGGAACGTGAGAGCGCGCGGCTGCAGGCCCGGATGAACTCTCGCAGCAACACCATCGCCAACCACTTCGACAAGATCTGCCTGGTGCTGGAGTCGCTCGGCTATCTCACTGGAGACGGGGGGCGCGAGCTAAGCGAGCAGGGCAAGATGCTGGCGCGCATCTACGCGGAGCTGGATCTGGTGACGGCCGAGTGCATTCGTGCCGGTGTCTTTGATGGGCTGACCCATCCGCAGTTGGCCGCTGTTTTGGCCTCACTCGTGTTCGAGGCACGGCGGGCCGATGAGGCAGCTCGCCGTCCGCGCATGCCGGATGCCCGAACCAACGCCGTGATGATCGAGGTACGCCGGATCTGGCATGAGGTGTCGCTGGTGGAACGGGACGCCCGGCTGGAGCGAGGACCCGTGCCGGATATCGGCTTCAGCGAGGCGGCATACGGGTGGGCGGCCGGCCGGACACTCTCAGCGGTGCTGTACGGAAACGACTTCACGGCTGGTGATTTCGTCCGCTGGGTCCGACAGGTCTCCGATTTCGCAGGCCAGATCGCTGACGCCGCCGGTCCGGGTGGGCTCCGTGAAACTGCTCGACAGCTGGTGCGCTCGATGCGCCGCGGGGTGGTCACCTATGCCCCCGAGATGGACGCCGACGAGGGCGACGACCTGACTGGTGCGGATCTCCCGTAGCCAGCCCTCCTGCGCGGTTGCAGAAACGCACGTGCACGTGCGCTTCAGTCACGACGCACACGTTGCAACGTGTGCATCGCGACAGGAACGAACGTGTACGTGCGTTCCCGTTAGCTGGCCTGGCTGACGGTCGACATGTTGAAGTCGGGCACTCTGATGGTCGGCATGATCGTGCGGTTGAAGTAGTCGTTCCACTCCCGGCACAACGTCAGCTCGGCAGCGCCAGTCTCGGTGATCCGGCCCAAGAGCTCGATCGGTGACTCGTTGAAGCGGAAGTTGTTGACTGCCCCGACCACTTCACCGTCCTCGATCAGATATACCC
>JBKPBV010000054.1:0-4852 GCA_046727055.1 Actinomycetota bacterium
GACTCGCTCCGAGCGGACGACGGGATTCGAACCCGCGACCCTCACCTTGGCAAGGTGATGCTCTACCAGCTGAGCCACGTCCGCGCATCCGGCAACCAACCGGCTCGGGTGCGATCAGAAACCATAGCCGAGGCTAAGGCCGGAGTCCAAACGTGGTAACGACCGACCACAGTCGAGCGTGCCCAGTAACGAACCATGATCAGTGTGCGCCGGTAACCTGACGTGGTGCAACTCACCGCATCTGCTCCACAAACCCTCACCGGGCAACTCAAGATCTGGTTGGACGGCCGCCTTTACGACGATCCGCGACGGGCCACGATCGCCGGAACTGACCACGGCTTGGTAGTCGGAGACGGTGTATTCGAGACGCTCAAGGTGACCGAGAGTGGCGCTTTTGCCGTACGGCGGCATCTGAAGCGGCTGAGTCGCTCGGCGGCCGCGCTGGGCCTTCCAGCGCCTGATCACGGTCAGATTCGCGAGGCGATCAAAGCTGTCCTGGACGGCCGCGGCTTCCCGCGCGGGAAGCTGCGGATCACCTTCACCGGCGGCCGCGGGCCACTGGGCTCGGAGGCGGCATACGGCCCGCCCACGTTGCTCGTCGCACTGGCGCCGGCTGATGCTGGTGCGTCGCTCGCTTCGATCGTGACAGCCCCCTGGACCCGCAACGAGCGCGGCGCGCTTGCCGGCGTGAAGTCGATCTCGTACGCGGAGAACGTTCGCGCTCTCGGCTACGCGGCTCAGCGCCAGGCCAGCGAGGCGATCTTCCTCAACACGGCAGGTCACGTCTGTGAGGGGACAGGTAGCAACATGTTCATGGTGTTCGGAACCATGATCATCACACCGCCGCTGAAGTCTGGCCCCCTCGCCGGCATCACGCGAGAGTTGATCATGGAGTGGAGCTCGGTGGAGGAGCGCGACCTCACCCTCGATGAGGCCAAGCAGGCAGACGAGGTATTCCTAACCTCCTCAATGCGCGACATACAGGCCGTCGAGCAGTGGGATGATCAGATCTTCGCCTCTACGCGACCGGTTACACAGACGCTTGCGCTCAACTTCGCGGAGAGGTCGGAAGCAGACCTTGACCCCTAGGTCGTCCTGACCTCAGCAGTAGCCTCTGCACGTGGACGATGTCGTCATCATCGGCGCCGGTCCGGCGGGTCTGTCGGCTGCGGCGACGTTGCGGGCGCGCGGCATAGATGCCACCATCATCGAGCGCGGGCGTGTGGGGGAGCCGTGGCGCGGCCGCTATGACCGCCTACACCTGCACACCATTCGCTCGCTGTCGCATCTTCCGGGCTACCGGATTCCACGTGAGTTCGGCCGCTGGGTGGCACGCGATCATGCAATATCTGGAGCAGTACGCGGCGCACCATCGCCTCGAGCCGCGGTTCGGGATTGAGGCCACCCGTATTGACCGCGATAACAGCCACTGGAGTGTTCGCACGACCGCTGGCACGATTCCCACGCGGGTGGTCGTGGTGGCCACCGGATATACCCGCCTTCCCCGCTTTCCGCGATGGCCTGGCTCATTCGATGGACCCGTGGTTCATTCGGTGGATTACCGCAATCCACAGCCGTATCGCGACCAGGATGTGCTGATTGTTGGCGCGGGCAACAGCGGCACCGAGATCGCCGTCGATCTGGCAGAGGGCGGCGCGGCACGCGTTCGGATCGCGGTGCGCACGGCCCCGAATATCCTGCGGCGTGACGTGAAGGGTTTCCCTATCCAGCTACTCGGAATCGTGTTCCGGCGGCTGCCGCCCCGCCTGCTGGACCCACTTATTCATGTGCTGGAACGAGCAACTGTCCCGGACCTGAGTGCCTACGCCCTGCCGCGGCCACGCGCGCCATTTTCCCGGTTCCGACGCACGGCCACCGTGCCCATCTTCGATGTCGGTTTCATCGATGCCGTACGCGGTGGAGTCATCGAGGTACTGCCTGGCGTCACTGCGCTCGACGGCCGGGCAGTCGTGCTCGCCGATGGATCACGCGTGTTCTCAGACGCCGTCGTGGCAGCCACCGGCTACTACCCTGCGCTGAAGCCGCTTGTCGGCCATCTCACAGAAATCGGAGAGCACGGTATCCCAAGCCCGCAAACCCGCCTGCATTTCATCGGAATGCGCATACCGATCTCCGGGTTCTTGCATGAAGTCGGAGGGGATGCCCGGCGAATCGCCGCCAACGTGTCTAGCGAGCTGACTACGGGCCGCCATCCCTTGTTGTGATGCGGTTCGCCTTGACAAGTTCCCGGTGTCTGAGTGCTGCCCAGGCCATCCAGCCACCGCTGAGTGCCATCAGTGCGGCGCCGATCGGCTGGGTGGGGAGGCTAGCGCCGGTCGTCGCCATGCCCAGCACAGCCCCGAAAACGTAGAAGATAAGCGTTGCAGCAATCCAGAGGCCGCCCGCCCATCTGGGCAGCGTGCCGGAGCGCCAGACCGCGACACCGAGCAGCACGTTGCCCACCAGCGCGAGAACCAGGGCGAAGGCAACGATTGCCGTCATCAGTGCGGGAAATTCCAGCTCCATCACCTGAGTGTTTCCGGCCAGGTAAGCCCGGCCAATGGCTGGGGTGGCGAACGCTGAAATTGCGCCAGGAACTACGAAAAGCGCATGCCCGGCGACTGCCAGTGTCATTCCCGTAAGTGCCAGGCGCGGAGACCGGCTCGAAGCCAGATAAGCGCCGAGGGCGAACGTGCCGAAGATCGCGAGGATGGTGCCGCCGATCGTGCCGACCAGATGACTCACCAGATAGGAGCTTGAGCCGACGAACCTGGCCCAACCCTCCGGATCGCTCACCTGGTCCGGCTGAGGTTCCAAGGTCGCCCAGACGGTCAGAATCCCATACGCGGGCAAGGCAAACAGACCTGCCCGAATCCAGGCGGCCCGCGGGCGTATCAACCATGAGATAGCGCAAAATCCAGGGGAGCGGATATCACCATAGGCAGCAGGCCCAGGAGGACCCACGGGCTGTACGGCTTGCTGCGGTTGATTAGCAAGATCGCCGCCGCCGTGGCCAGGCCCAGTACGCCGTTCATGATCCATGTCCGATCACGCTGATTGGCGGAAGATCTTGATCGCCACGGATGACCAAGTAGGCGGCGAGGACCGCGGAGAAGGTACCGAAGACGATGGCAACAAGACCTGAGACGATGACACGCTGCACCAGGTCCGGGCTGCGCGCCTCACGTTCCCTCCTCGCGGAGTCCCCACGCGGTTGCGCCATCTTCACGCCTTGCCCGACTTCGTACCGCACGTCATCAGCCGATGGTCCTTTTGACGCACAATCCACCGCCAGCGAGCGTGCGCAGCCCACCTACGCGGCCTCCTTCTGCACCGCGAGAGGCGGGCTTACGCCACCTACAGAGGCCCGTTATCAGCTGCTTTCCTGCTGTGCGGCGCTTGGAGCCCCGACCGGCTGGCCCTGCAGCGCCTCGATGAGTTCCTTCTCGCTGTCTTTGCTCAGGTTGGTCTGAATCACCTTGGGGTTGTAAGGCTTCATGGCCTCGATCACGCGGTCCACAGTGGCGTTGCGAGCCAGGAAGAACACAGCCGCTTTGCCCGGTTCCAAGGTCTGGCCGATCTCGCGGATCAGGTCGTCGTCGATCCCGATGTCTGTCAAGCGGCCGGTAATTGCACCCGTGCCGGCGCCCACACCCGCTCCAACCGCGGCACCGGCCAACGGATTGAGAAACAACAAACCGATCAACGTGCCCCATAGCGCGCCAGTAACTGCACCTGAGCCGGCCATCATTGCGGTCAGGTTCACTGATTGATGAAGCTTGACGTCGCCGTCTTGGGTGCGCTCTACCCACGCCGCATCGGCCAGCTCGAGCAGCTGTTGCTTGGCCAGATCGCGGCCCAGCTCAAGCATCCTCTCCGCCGTCTGCGTGCTGTCGACTCCAAATACCAGCAGCTGTGACATTAGAAATCCTTTCTATGCTCTGGCGCTTTGCGAACCGCTCTCTGTGGTCATTCCCGAGCCGGGCGACGACTCTTCGGTTTCACCCTCGACGGTGATAGGACGTTGGCCGCCGGCGTCTGTCTGCACTTGAACCCGACGCGGCTGGGCGGCCTGAGTCATGGGGAGCGTCAGATGAAGCACTCCGCCGGCGTAGGACGCCTTGATGTTCTCAGTGTCCACCGTGTCGCCCAATTGCAACTGCCGCGTGAACCTTCCCTGAGGCCGCTCCGCGATAAGCACGTTCTGGCCCTCCTGGTATTCGGCGCGGCGCTCGGCCCCGATCGTCAGGACATTCCGTTCGGTGGTGATATCCACACTGTCAGGATCCACCCCAGGCAGATCGAGGGCTACGTGGTACCCGTCATCGGTCTGCCACACGTCCATCGGCATCCCCATCGGGGTACGAGTTCCCGACAACAACTGGCTCGTCAGTCGATCCATCTGGCGAAACGGGTCACCAAACGGGTCGAATCGCAACACACTCACGGCAAACCTCCTCAATGCGGGTCCAGTCCACCCGTCCACCTGAGGGCCGGCACGAGCCGCGCCGTGCGGATTCGGAAGACACGCTCAGACGGCCGAATGGCTACTTCGTTAAAAAGAAGTTCTACTCCTACCGGATCACTGGCAAACACACCGGGTGGATGAATTCCGGGAGCCCAACAGTCAAACACGGCGCCCGATTTCAGAGAGCTTCTTTGTGGTGGGCGATACTGGGTTCGAACCAGTGACCTCTTCGGTGTGAACGAAGCGCTCTCCCACTGAGCTAATCGCCCCGGGTGTCCCGGTGGGGTCCTCCCCGGTGGAACGACCTGAACAATACAGGTCGCGGTGGGTTTCGTTCAAACCGAATGCGCCCCGGGCGGCGGCGCGGCCAGGTAGGCCCGCAGC
>JBKPBV010000055.1:0-5201 GCA_046727055.1 Actinomycetota bacterium
CCGCCGCTAGTTTGGCGGCCGGCCCTTCGCCTGGCACGGCAGCCCGAACGACGCCAACTGACCCATGATCATGATCAGGAGGTCGCATACGTCAGTGTGGGCGCCAAGGCCATCCACCGCCGACTCACCGTAAATGCTCAACAAACCCAACACGGCCCGCAGACCACGGGCGGACCAAACACGCCCTCTGCCTGGCTTGACACGAGCCACCGCCAACTAGCGTCAGAAAATGAGGGGAGTCAGCCGCGAGCTACCACGAAACTCCCCAGCTCGGCGCGAGCCTTGCCGAGTTCCCGCCACGGCCCGGGCACGTTCACGACAGCGAGGGCACTGGTTGGGAACTTGCTGTCCATTTGTGCCCAATCGGGTGATTGCGTCCGTACGCAGATGTGTTCCACGACGTCAGGGATGCCTGGGGCATGTCCAAGCACCAGCAGTGTATGGATCTCCTCGGGCGCATTGCGGATCAAGGTCAACAACTCAGGCACCCACGCCTGGTAGATCTCACGCCGGTATTGCACCTCGCCGGCTGTGGCACCGCCCGCCTTCGCGCGTTCCCAGGTCTGTTTCGTGCGGGTTGCCGTCGAGCAGTAAACCAGCTCCGGACGTATCGATCGTAGATTGAGCCACCGCCCAATCGCCTCAGCGTCGCGTCGCCCGCGTCCGGACAGCGGCCGCTCATGATCATCGACATCGAGATCCCACGAGGACTTGCCGTGTCGGACGAGTACCAGCGTTCGCCGGTCGTTGACCTCGGAGACCATGGCGTCAGACTAGAGGTCGACCGCCGACTTGTCAGAACCCAGACGACGACGGCGGCGGATTCTCGATTTCGTGCCGCCACGAGCGAACGTTTTCGCGGGCTTGGTCGGAAACGTACGCTTCAGCGGGCAAAACCCGAACCTTCGCCACCAGTTGGTGGGAAACGTGCGCCTGAGTCACCGCACAGCTGCGAGCGTCGGGAAATCGCGCGCCGCCGTACGGAGGAGGAGGGAGCGGAGGCGTTTTTTCCTCTGTTTGATTTCTCGCTCCCGCTCGCTGCGGATCGCGCCGGGAAGCCGCCTACTTTGTCGTCGCTCGTCGACGAGAAACGTGTCGGCTCGCTCCTCCACAACACGGCGGCAACCTAGCGAACATCGCAGCGAGCGAAGCGAGCATCAAATACAGCGCGATTGCGCGAGCAGCTGCAGAAAAGGGTCAGGTCTCGTCGTCGCCGGGTTCCATGGATTCCCAGATCTCCTGGCATTCGGGGCAAACCGGGAAGCGCTCAGGATCGCGGCTCGGCACCCATACCTTGCCGCAGAGTGCCACCACCGGCGTACCCATCACCATTGCCTCGGTCAACTTATCCTTCGGCACGTAATGGGAGAAGCGCTCGTGGTCGCCCTCCTCAACCCTGTAATCGGGGCGCTCCTGAGTGCGCTCGTCGACGATGGTCTGGGCGCCAGGACTCGGTTGCTGACTCACGTGGGTCAGTCTAGACAGTCAGCACCTCTAATTGACCTCGAGCCAGGTTGAGGTGGTGGACTGGTGTGATGGCCGCGCAGCAGACCGCAGACACAGCCGCGGTTGCGGTCCCGAAGGTCTCCCAGCGTGCCCTCACCATCGGCCTGTGCGCCACCATCGTCGCCATTGCCTTCGAGACCATCTCGATCGCGACAGCGATGCCAGTGGCGGCCCGCGATCTCGACGGCCTGAAGTATTACGCCTGGGCGTTCTCGCTTTTCTTGATCGGAATGCTGTTCGCCACCGTGGTGTGTGGCAGGCTCAGCGATCGAATCGGCTCCGCCAAACCGCTGCTAGGCGGTCTTGTGATCTTTCTTGCTGGGCTCGTGGTATCAGGCACGGCTCAGCATATGGCCCAACTACTTGCAGGCCGGCTGGTGCAGGGACTCGGCAGCGGCATCATGAATGTCGCGATTTTCGTTTGTGTAGCAGAGGCCTACAGCCTCACGCAGCGACCCAAGATGTTCACCTACATCTCGACCGCATGGGTCCTACCGGCGTTTGTAGGACCGCCGGCCGCCGCGTGGCTGACCGAGCACTTGAGCTGGCAGTGGGTGTTTTTCGCCGTGATTCCTTTGGTGCTCTTCGGTGGCGCAATGGCATTACCGAGCCTGCGGCGAATGATCCGGCGGCATCAGACGGGCAGCAGCGATGCGACACAGAAGCCGGCGCCGCTGTGGGCTGCCGCGCTGTTGTGCCTCGCAACCGCCGCCCTGCAGCTCGCTGGTCAGCGGCTGGACTGGATCGGATTGGGACTACTGATCGGCGGTCTATTGATGCTTTTGGTGTCCCTGCCCCAGCTCATGCCGCCCGGCTTCCTCAAGTTTCGTCGCGGACTGTCGCAGGTCATCCAGACCCGGGGTCTGCTACCTGGCGCGTTTTTTGGTGCTGAGGCGTTCGTGCCGCTAATGCTGGTGGAACAGCGCTCGGTGCCACTCGTTCAAGCAGGTGTAGTGCTTACGTTCGGCACGGTTGGCTGGACGGCCGGCTCCTGGCTGCAGTCCCGCCCGTGGCTGCGAATGCGGCGCGACGTGTTGATCACTTTCGGGTGCGGTTCGGTGGCGCTCGGGCTGGCGCTGGTCGCATTGGTCGCCTTCCTGCCCGCGCTCCCGTACGGGTTGGTTGCGGTCAGCTGGGTCATCGGCGGGCTCGGAATGGGACTTGCTACCTCGACACCTCTTTGGCAGTCATGACCCTTTCCGCCGCCGGCGATCAGGGCAGAAACGGCTCCTCCCTGAACGTCTACGACGCTCTGGGTTCGGCGATCTTCATCGGCGTCGCCGGTACGATTTTTGCGGCGTTACATCCGAGTGGAAACCTAGTCCTGACCTTCGGGATCGTGGAAGCGTCTATGGCCGCAGTCGCGCTACTTGCAGTCCTCACGTCCTTGCGTATCGGCGTAGTGCGGAACGAGTTCGCACCGCAGTGAGCGGCGGTTCAAGGCGTTAGATGCCCCTAGACGTGAGTTGAACGCGTGGCGAAAGCCTCCAGCGTGGCGCGAGCCCCTTTGGTATGAAGCGAGTTGAGTGTGTTCAGGTACGGCTCGGTGAACGCCGGCTCGCTTGCTAGATCTCCAAACAGCTCGCGATTCTTGACGAAGGCCAGCGGGTCGTCGCGTTGCTGGGCGGCAATCCGCTGCAGGGTCTCTGCGAGCCGATCGACCACCTTGATGGGCTCACCTTGCTCGTCGATGCCTTCGGCATACCGGGCCCAGCTGGCCACTACTGCGGCCGACAGCGCTACATCCCTATCGGCGGCAAGATTCTCGCGAATCACCGGAAGCAGCCATTTGGGAATGCGATCCGAACTCTCCGCACAGAGCCGAGCGACCGTGTCTCGGACCGCCGAATTAGAGAATCGTTCGATCAGCTGCAGCTTGTATACGTCCAAATCGATGCCCGGTACCGGCGCCAGCGTGGGCGTGGCTTCTCTGTTCATGTAATCCAGCAGGAAGTTGGCGAACAACCGATCCTGCGCGACCTCGTGCACCAGCCGGTAGCCCGCGAGATAGCCGAAGTAGCACAGCGCCTGATGGCTCGCATTCAGTAGCCGCAGCTTCATCAGCTCGTACGGCACCACGTCCGGTACCACCTGCACCCCGACATCCTCCAGCGGCGGGCGGCCGGAGGAGAAGTTGTCCTCCAGCGCCCACTGCGTGAACGGCTCGCACACCACGGGCCAGGCGTCCTCGACGCCGTAGCGCTCGCTGATCAGCATCCGGTCTTCATCCGTGGTCACGGGGGTGATCCGGTCGACCATGGAGTTGGGGAATCGGACGTTGCCCTCCACCCATTCGCCCAACTCCGAGTCTCGGAGCCGGGCGAACGCGGTGAAGACCTCCTGCGCCATATGACCGTTGCCCTGGATGTTGTCGCAAGACATCACCGTGAAGGGCTCGATGCCACGAGAGCGCCGGCGCACCAGGGCCTCTGTTATCAGGCCGAAGGTGGTACCTGGGACTGCGCCAGGAGCCAGATCCGCCTGGACAGCCGGATTGGTGTCATCGAACTTGCCGGTGACCGGATGGAAGTTGTATCCACCTTCGGTGACGGTGAGCGAGACGATTCGGGTCGATGGGTCCGCCATCTTCTCGATAACCGCATCAGGATCGTCCGGCGCGTACAGGTACTGCACGATCGATCCAATGACTCGAGGCGCCCAACTTCGGTCAGCTGCTTTCTCAACCAGGGTGTAAAGACAGTCCTGAGACTGCATCGCCTCCTTCATCTTGAGGTCGAACGGCATCACGCCGACGCCGCAGATGCCCCAGTCGAGTGCCTTCCCCTGTTCCATGAGCTGATCGACGTACATCGCCTGGTGGGCACGGTGGAACCCCCCGACGCCGAAGTGGACGATGCCCACCTTGACCTGCGAGCGGTCATAGCTCGGCACAAGAATCGACAGAGATCCGAGGTTGGCCTGGTTCAGCGCAATCATCTCACCCGCCCTACTTGACCGCACCGAGGGACAGGCCCTGCACTAGCTTGTCCTGTGCAGCGAAGCCGGCGATGATCACGGGCAGCGAAACTATCGTCGCCGCCGCACACACCTTGGCCAGGAACAGACCCTGTGAGGTGACGAAGCTGGTCAGATACACCGGAGCCGTCCCCGCGATCACGCTGGTCAGCGTGTTGGCCAGCAGCAGCTCGTTCCAGGCGAAGATGAAACAGATCAGCGCGGTGGCTGCGATCCCGGGGGAGATGATCGGCACGATGATGCTGCGCAGCGTGCGGATCAGGCCGGCGCCGTCAATCGCCGCTGCCTCGAAGAGCTCGACTGGGATGTCGGCGAGGAAGGACCGCATCATCCAAACTGCAATCGGCAAGTTCATGGCCGTATACAAGATCAACAGGTAGTTGATGTTGTCCAGCAGGCCGAGATATCTGGCGAAGATGTAGAGCGGCAACAGGCCGGCAACAGCCGGCAGCATCTTGGTGGACAGGAAGAAGAACATTGCATCCGTCCACTTCTTGATCGGCTTAACCGACAGCGCGTACGCCGCAGGGATCGCGAGCAAGATCACAATGATCGTTGAGACGATCGATGCGGTCGCTGAGTTGATCAACGGCGGCCAGGGGCTGGCTCCCGAGGCTGCACCGAAGAACTCCTGGTAACCCTGGAGAGTGAGCGGGGCGAAGAAGCTGGGCGGGTTGGTTGATGCGTTGACCTCCGAATGGAGGCTGGTCAGCACCATG
>JBKPBV010000056.1:0-9022 GCA_046727055.1 Actinomycetota bacterium
GAAAGACGTGCCCGACGACGTACTCGCACAGCTGGGATCGCGGGTCCAGCACCAGCTCCGCGCGCATACCCCGAACGACGCGAAAGCTCTCAAGCAAACCGTGGCAACTTTCCCCAAGTCTCACTACGACCTGGCAGAGACACTGCAGCAGCTCGGGATCGGTGAGGCGATCGTCACCGTGATGGATCCCGACGGTGCACCGACGCCGGTGGCCTGGACCCGAATGCGGGCGCCGGAGTCGCTGATGGCGCCGACACCGGATGAGGTACTCCGGCCGGGGATCGCTGCGTCGGCGCTGATGGCCAGGTACGGGCAATCATTGGATCGCGACTCGGCGCACGAGATTCTGGCGAGGAAGTTGCAGGCGGGAGCCGAGGCGGCGGCGCGAGAGCGGGAGGCCGCGGCTCAGGCGGAGGCGGCGGCAAAGGAGCGGGCCAGGGCTCAAGCTCAGGCTGAGCGTGAGGCTCGGGCGGCGCGGGCGCAAGCGCGCAGTCCGCAACGCCGGGAGAAATCGGTGGTGGAGCAGATTGCGGGTTCGAGTGCGTTGAAGCAGTTCGCACGAACGGCGGGTACGGAGATCGTACGCAGCATCTTTGGGACGGCGCGCCGCAGCCGTCGCCGCTGATCGACACACCTGACGTCCCAGAGTCCGCGCCCTGGGGCGCCGAAAAGTGATGAGCGGCCCCTGCCAGAAACGCACGTGTACCTCCATTGCTGCCACGCTGCATATGTTGCAACGCGTGCAGGGTGCCAGCAAGGAACGTATACGTGGGTTTCCTGTGGGGGCACGCGGCAGATCATGCGGGCTTGGCAACGGACCTGCGGGCGTGACGGGCCGCACGCCGCTGCTCGCGTACGCGCTTGGCCGCGGCCATGCGCGCCGCTATCGCCACCATGATCGCGAAGCGTTCCGCGGCTTCCCGGCTTACTCGATGTTGGGGTCGGTATTCTTGTTCGAACATGGCTGCTCTCCTTTGTTAGAGCTGCTCGCGCATCGCGATTGCCGACGCTCGCAGCTTGCAGGTTTCCTTGCAGGCAAAGTGATTTGTGGGCGTAGTTGACTGGTCGACCAGCGCGTAGGCAAGGCCGCCCAGCCGATGAGCGCAACGATTGCGAGGATCGCGCGATTTGCGCGAGCGATCACGGATCAGAGGGAGTGGTGCACTACGCGATGCGGACGAGGACTGCTCACTCCGTCGGCGGTAGCGCAACGAAGCCACCCCTGGCCTGTCATCATGATCATGATGATCATGTACAAGGTGAGCACCTCCTCTCGCCGCAACAAACCCCTCGACGTCTTCCTTGATCACCGCAGGCCGCGACGCCTGGGCCACGCAGTTGGATTATTCCGGCGGGGCATAAGGTGAGGACCAGACCTTGATCACCAGTGTGACCGTCAAGGAGCCCCCATGACCGTATCCAGCCCCGACACCCCGCCCATTGATGTACCTGAGGCCGATTGGGCCGAACAGGCAGTTGAGGCCGACCCGTTAGCTGAGGCCGAGGAAGAGCTGCCGCAGCCCGCAAACATAGGCCGGGGCCTCCGCGAGGTCGATGACGCTGACTTGGCCGAGCAGCAAACGGTGGCCTACATCGACGACGAGGACGGCCGCGGCTAGCCAGAAAGCGGTCGCAAACGCCCTCAAACTCGCCGGCCGATTCCGGCGTCGGCAATAGCCGCTTTCTTAGGAGGGTCTCCGTGGGCTTAGGAGGGTCTCTGTGGGCGCGGAAGGTGCGACTCTCCGACCTGCATTAAGTTGCTAGGCGTGAAGGCACGCTCGGGGATTGCCCAAGCGGCAGCGCTCGTGACCGTATTGACCGCGCTGTCGGCGGTTCTAGGCTTCCTCCGCGATGTCGTCATTGCCGGCGTGTTCGGGGCCGGCGCTGAACTCGATGCTTACCTGGTTGCCCAGGGGCTCATGAATCTTGTCCTGGCCCTGATCGCTGGCGCCATGGCGAGGGCAACTGTGCCGGTGCTCGCCGCGCAGCACAGCAGGGACGGCGACTCAAGCAAATCGGCTCACACACTGTCCGTGGTACTGACAATGACGCTGCTCGTCATGGGCCTCGGTTCGCTGATCATGGCGTTGGCCGCCAACTCCGTTGTCACCGTGCTGGCGCCAGGCTTCAAGGGGCCGCAGGCTGACCTCGCCGCCTCGCTCACCCGCATTGTGCTCATCGCGACCGTGTTGATCTCTGGCACAAACCTGCTCGCCGCTGCGGCGGAGGCGCATCGCCGGTTCTTCTGGTCCGCGTTACAAGGGGTTCCGTTCAACCTGATCATGATCGTGGCGGCGGCCGTGTTCGGGCCTCGCTACGGGGTCTATGCCCTCGCGGTCGGCTTCGTCGTAGGCTCAGCTGCCCGGTTGCTGTGTCAGCTGCCGCCAATTCGTGCCCTCGGCTTGCGCTTGCGCGCGTCTCTGGATGTCAAAGATCCCGGATTCCGGGCGATTGCAAGGTTGATTCCGCCGCTGCTGCTCGGCAGTGCCCTGGGGAACGTCAATACCATGGTCGATCGCGCAGTCGGCTCGATGGTGGGCGAAGGAACCATCTCCGCGTTGAGCTACGCCTGGCGGATCATCTCACTCGGCGAGACCTTGCTGGTGTTGTCGCTGCTGACCGCGCTGTATCCCGCGTTTGGTGCCGCTGCCGGCAGGCACGATCTCGAGGAGATGAAGCGGCTGGTCGGTCGAGGCTTGGGAACGGTGGCCACGGTGCTGATGCCCGTGTGTGGGTTCCTGATTGTCTGCCCCGTCCCGGTGGTAGCGCTGCTCTTCCAGCATGGCAGTTTCGGGCCCAGCGATACGCAGCGAACAGCGACCGCGCTGTTGTGGTACGCACCCGCTCTGCTGGCCCTCGGGTGGCGCGAGATGGTCGTGCGTGCCTCGTACGCAATGGGAGACTCGCGCCGGCCCGTGCTGGTGTTTGTGTTTGCGGTGGTGATCAATGTGGTCGGCGATTTCACCCTCGGGCTGACTTTCGGAATCGCCGGACTGGCTGCTTCGACCTCTCTGTCCGTGGTGTTCGCGGCAGTCGCGAACACCTGGTTGTTGGGTCGGCGCCACGGCGCTGTCGATCTCAGGTCATTGCCTTTGATGCTGGGTCGTACGGCTGTTGCGGCAGCTGCGGGCACCGCCGCCGGCGCTGTGGTCTATTGGCTGCTCGGTCCGGTTGTCGGAACGGGATTCGTCAGGGAGGTGTTGTTGGTGTCAGCAGTGGGGCTGACCCTGCTGGCAGTCTTCATCGGCGTCTTGTACGTGTTGCGTGCCCCGGAGCGGCGCCTACTCACCGAAGCGATAGACGTGGTTGCGCGTCGCAACCGATGAACTGACTCTGGCCTCGGGTCGGATGTTTGTCTTCAGGCGGGTCGAACCAGCACGAATGGCGTGCTCCTGCGGTGTTGCCCTAACGGGTTGTCGCTCAGCACGGCTGCCAGCGTCTCGGCAGACAGTGATCTCGGAGATACCGCGCGGATCGAGCCGCCGAAATCGTTGAGGTCGACGATGCTGACGCCGATGTCCAGCGCCGCCTCGAGTTCGGCACAAATGCTCTGCGCCACCTTGGTGTCCAACGGCGGGAAGAGCACGTGCTCGTACATCGTGTGAGGCCCGCCGTCGACGTCTCGGGCGATTGGTCCCGCGATTCGGTAGAACGTTCCACGGATGCCCAACGGCCGAGTCACGGCGCTGCCGATTGTCGCAGAGATGATCCGCCTCAAGCCGACGGTACGGACGACGTACTCCATCTTCTCCGGCACTGAAAGTCCACGCGCATGTTCGCCGCGCGGGCGAACGTAGCGGGCCAGTAACCGAGCCACCCGACCTGGCGGCATGGTGTCGACGTCCACCGTCCGGCCCGTGAGCAGGATGACCACCTTCTCGCTTACCCCAACGGTGTCGCCCGGGCGAGCCAGCTTGAGGCTGTCCTTCAGTGCCAAGACCAGATCGTCGGTCTCGTTCAGCCAGCGGGTAGGCAGTGGAAAGCGTAGGTAGTTAATACCGGCCGCCCTCACCTGAGTCCACCGGTCGACTCGTTCGTCCGCCTTCGGCTCCGCGCTAAAGCTCATGTCGACTCCTGGTAGGCGTTAACGGAGTGAAGCAAGTGACTGATGTGATCACTCTTGACGATAGGACGCCTGGAGACGGTTGAGAGTCCCCCGAGAAATCGGCGTGTCGCGATGGACATTGCCGAAAGGCAGTGATCAGAAACGCGATCACACTAGCGGATTCACGGGTCGCTCGTCGCGACTTTGGACAAATGGTCGGAGGTTCTTCCTTACGCAGGTCGAACTAGCACAAACGGCGTGCTGGTCAGCCGTTGGCCTAGCGGGTTGTCGCTGAGCACTTTCGCCAGCGTCTCGGCAGACAGTGAGGTCGGAGAGACCGCGCGGATCGAGCCACCGAAGTCGTTGAGGTCGACAATGCTGACGCCGATATCCAGGGCCCGCTCGAGGTCGGTGCAAATGCGCTGCGCAACTTTGGCATCCAAAGGCGGAAAGAGCACGTGCTCGTACGGCGGGCGTCCGCCGTCGACATCTCGGGCGATCGGTCCTGCGATTCGATAGAACGCTCCATGCATGCCCAACGGCCGAGTCAAGGCACAGCCGATTGTGGCGGGAATGATCCGCCGGAAGCCGACGGTGCGGACGACGTACTCCATCTTTTCGGGGACGCCGAGCCCACGCGAATCGGTGCGCGGGCGGACACGGCGGGCCAGCATCCGAGCCAGTCGCCCAGGCTGGACGGTGTTGATGTCAACCGTCCGGCCGGTGAGCAGGATGACGACCTTCTCGCTTACTGCGACGGTGTCGCCAGAGCGAGCCAGCTTAAGGCTGTCCTTCAGTGCCAGCATTAGATCGTCGGTCTCGTCCAGCCACCGCGTGCGCAGCGGAAGGCGCAGATACTCAACACCGGCCACCCTTATCTGCGTCCACAGGTCGATTCGTTGGTCCGTCGTTGGCTCCGGGGGGAAGGTCATGTCGACTCCTGTTCAACGTTGATGGAGTGAAGCATGTGACTGATGTGATCAGTGTGATCACATGTTGCCATTAGGCGGGGAAGAGTTCACCCAGATACTGGCGTGTCGCGCTGGACAATGGTGATCGCAATGATCGAGAACGCGATCACCGTAGTCGACCTCGGTGTCTCTGGTTGCTCACTTTAAATAATTGGTGAACGAAAGATTGCGCCAGTGGGGCGCAAAGGCGTGCAGGATGAGTCGCGAGAGTGACACGCCATGATGCGGGCTGAGATGATCAGGCTTGTGGCGTCAGAACCGCGGATGGTCTCGCTGGGATTCGGCAAGTTCGCACGATCAGACCGCATCTACGCGCTTGAGCCGCTGCTCGGCGACGAGCGCGGAGACGGCCACCGGACCAAGGTGTGGGTCGAGGGCGTCAAAGATCCGATCATCGCCTCCCGCACCGAGGTGACGATCTTACGTGACATGGGTCAGGAAGCCGCTGCGACAGAGGCACCCTTGATCGACGAGGCCATGGATCTGGCGTCACGACTGGCTGCTGCAGCGGAGGCGGGTCGAGTTGATCTAAATGATCTTGGACGGCGAGCGCGCCGCCTGCTTGCCGCCACGACCAAGCGCGACTGAGGTCTGCGCACCCGGAGCTTTCCGACTTGCGCGGGCACGAGCTCTAGCGACCGAGGGTCACTAGAGATCAATCGGTGCTGACGCGCCTCAGGTCAGTGGCTTTGATCCACATCTGACGACCATCCGGCCCGCGTACCCGACCCCACCATTCCCCGCGTTCGCGTACCCAATAGTCGAGGGCTCCCGCCGCGGTCCACGTCGCCGTTTCAACGTCGACCGGCGGCCGTACTTCGCGACGCTCCTCCGGTGATCTCTGCCCGTACTGGTTGTAGACGACGTCCATGTCCATCGCCATCTGGCATGCTTCGTCCTCGCCAAGATCAACAGCGCGCCAGCCCATCACGCCACCGTCGTAGACGCCCCACTGCCCGCTGCCGATGTGTCGCGCCTCGAACCTCACGATTCTATTAGAACACGAGTACGATTAGTTAGCACTCTCAAAAGCCGCGGAGGAGCAGCTTGGTCCACGCACCGTAGCTCTGCACAGGTAGCTGACGGTCTGCATACCTTGCAACCTGTGCAGACCGTGAGGAACCAACGTGAACGTAGGTTTCGGCAGCCGAGAGAGCGTGTTCTTGGCTGACTACATGTCCATGCCGCCGTTGACGCCCCACACCTGGCCGGTGATGTAAGACGACTCGTCCGCGGCAAGGAATCCCACGATGCGTGCGACTTCGTCAGGGCGACCGAAGCGGCGCAGCGGAATCCCACTCTTGATCCTGTCGAGAACCTTCTCCGGGACGGCCGCGACCATCTCAGTCAAGGTGTAGCCCGGAGTAACGGTATTGACGGTGATCCCGACGCTGTCATCGGTGAGTTTGCCCGATCGTTCGAGCAGGAACGCGGCTTCGCGGGCGAAGGTTTTGGTCAGTCCGAAGAGACCGGACTTGGAGGCCGCATAGTTCGCCTGCCCGATGTTGCCGATCTCGCCGATGATCGAGCTGACATTGATGATCCGGCCGCTGCCTCGCTCGACCATGTGTCCGAGCACGGCCTGCGACAAGAAGAACGCGCCCGAGAGGTTGACGTCCAAGACCTTGTGCCAGTCATCGTCGGTCAGCTTGAGGATCGTCTTGTCGATCGTGATGCCGGCGTTGTTGACCAGGATGTCGAGCCGGCCGTGTCGCTCCAAGACTTCGTTGATCGTCCGGCGGCAGTCGTCGGGAGAGGCCACGTTGCCGCGGTGCGTGCTGACCGGTGTGGAGAATCGGTCGGCAAAGTCCCGCGCGAACTGCTCGGCACGCTCCACGTCTCCGCTGAAGCCCGCCGCAACCGTCGCGCCTTGCGAGCCGAGCTCCTCTGATATAGCAGCGCCGATTCCTCGGGTACCACCGGTCACCAGCGCAACTCGTCCGGTGAGCTTGGATCCCACAGGCTGGCTGGCGCGCTCTTCGGCAACGTTGACGGTGGCGGATTCACTCATGTGTGCCTCCTCGGGTAGCTCACAAAGAGAAATTTGATCGGGGTCCACTCTGATCCTCGCGCATCGTCCGATTGGGGCACAACCTCCAGACGCCAGCCCTTCGTATCTCCGCACAAGGCCACAAAGGAAGCCCGATTCCGGCAAACGGCGCGCATCTGCGACCCGGTGCGGAGAAACGCACGAATGTGACTTTCATGGCGCGACGAGTTCTGCAAGACCGGCTGCAGGGTCGAGTGGGGAACGGTACGCTCCCGCGTGGGCCAACGGACGAATCGAGCGACAAGTCGAGCCTCAGACCCGTCGCAGCCCGAAACCAACGTCGCACCAGAAGGATGCTCGATGGCAGCCCACACCTCCCCGGACGCCGTGCCGTCTGAGGACCCGGCCACTCACACTATGACGGGCGGTCCGCTTCGCCGACTGCAGGAGCTCGCGGCTGGATCTCCTTTAGAGGCTGGCGCAGGTGCGCGAGCGACGAAGGAGGCGAATCTGGCGGACGCCCGTCAGAGTGCAATCAACATTGGCGGGCCGTTGACGCGACGCAGGTTCCTCACCTACGTCGTCGCCGCCCCGGTACTCACTGTTGCCGCTGGCAGCGTCATAGACCCCGGCAAGGCGCACGCCGTCGTGCCCAGCCCGCCGCAACCGGGGGACCTCGTCGACCTCGGCGATGTCATATTGGCAACGACGAAGCAAAGTCAAGATCTATTCGTCCTCGAGGTGACGCCAGAGAACCGGGTCGTGTTCCGAGTGCCGCGTGCGGAGGTCGGGCAGGGCATTACGACGGCGCTCGCGATCATCGTCGCCGACGAGATCGACGCGCGCCTCGTCGATGTCGACGCTCCGCTGGAGGACGCCCGCCAAGACCTCGGAACTGCGCAATCCACCGGTGGGTCGTCCTCGGTTCGCTCACTGTGGGATCCGGTGCGCTCGATTGCCGCGGAGGCCCGCGCCCGCCTCGTCACGGCGGCGGCCGAGCGGTGGGACTTGCCGGCAGATTCCTTGACCACCCGGGACACCGCGGTCTGGGCCCCTGACGGGCGCTCCGCGACGTACGGGTCGCTCACCGAAGCGGCCGCCCAACTGGATCAGCCAGCAGTATCAACCGAGCCGAAGCCCTCATCGGAGTACAAGCTCATCGGAACTGCGACGACGCGGATCGATGCACGGAGCATCGTGACGGGGGCTGCGAAATACGCGCTCGATGTCGATGTCCAGGGAGCGCTGCCGACAGTCGTGATCAGACCGCCCACGCTCAAAGGCAAGGTCCAGTTGTACGACGCATCAGCGGCTCTGAGCATGCCCGGAGTTGTCGCCGTCACCGAACTGCCGAGCGGGGTGGCGGTGAGCGCGAAAACATTCGATCAGGCCCTGAAGGCACGATCGGCGGTTCAGGTGACCTGGGGCGCCGGCACGGTCGACGGGGTCTCCGACGAGGACATCAAGGCCCGGCTGGCAGCGGCGATCCCACCGATGACGCCAGCACTTCCACTCACGCAAAAGCTGGACGCGACCTTCTCGTTCGCGTTCGTCAACCATGCGCCAATGGAGGTCTGCTGCGCGGTGGCCGATGTGCAGTCTGATTCCGCAACGGTCTGGGTGGCGAGCAAGTCACCGACCGGCGCCCAGTCGGCGGTCGCCAGCGCCGTTGGGCTCACCGCCGACCAGGTCACCCTGCACGTGATGCGAGCAGGCGGCTCCTTCGGGCGACGGATCTACCACGAACCGGCGGTCGAAGCAGCGCTCGTATCGAAGGCGATCGGCCATCCCGTGAAGCTCATGTGGACTCGCAACGATGACATGCGCCATGGACGCGTACGCCCGCGCAGCCACCATCAGTTGCGCGCCGTGCACGCAGCCGGGGAGGTGTTGTCCTACGAGCACCGCGCGTCCTGCGTGGAGCTGGATCTGGGGAGCGGCACCGGGCATGCGCTCATCGACGCCGGTTATGTCAGCCCGACGATCGGCGCGGCATTCTTCAGCATCAGCCAGGTG
>JBKPBV010000057.1:0-6899 GCA_046727055.1 Actinomycetota bacterium
CATGGAGCCTGATGAGGCAAAGGATGTTCGGCGCCTGCTGAGTTACGCCGAGTCCACCGCCGGAGGGATGATGACGCCGGAGCCGGTGATCTTGCCGCCCGATGCGACTGTCGCCGAAGCATTGGCGCGGATCCGCGAGGCAGAGCTGACGCCCGCGTTGGCGTGCATGGTCTATGTGTGTCGGCCGCCTTTGGAAACTCCAACCGGCCGCTTCGTTGGCGCGGTGCATTTCCAGCGGCTGCTCCGGGAGCCACCGTCGACCCTTGTCTCAGGCTTGGTCGACACCGACCTCGAAACGCTTGGCGATCAAGCGAGCATTCACGAGGTGAGCCGCTACTTCGCGACGTACAACTTGGTGAATGCACCCGTCGTCGATCATGATCATCGCCTAATCGGCGCGATCACGGTGGATGACGTCCTTGATCACATGCTGCCGGAGGACTGGCGTGGCATGGAGCTAGGCGCCGTGTCGACGCAACAGCCGTCGGACGCCGGAGTGATCGCCGATGGCTAGAGCAGTTCGGGAGGCCGAGCCGCGGCTGGACATTCCGGGCCGACGCAAGCGGTCAACCATTCCCACGCTCAAAGTCGATCGGGAGGCCTTCGGAAAGTTTGCCGAGGGATTCGCCCGATTCATGGGGACTGCGCGGTTCCTGTTCGGCATGACAGTGGTCATCGTGTTGTGGGTGCTCTGGAATGTGCCGTTCGGTCCACCTCGGCCCCGGTTCGATCCCTATCCATTCATTTTCTTGACCTTGGTCTTGTCGTTGCAGGCCTCATACGCTGCTCCGCTGATCTTGCTCGCCCAGAACCGGCAAGAGGCACGTGACCGCGTCATCGCGGAGCGGGACCGCGAGCAGGCGGCACAAAGCCGGGCGGACATGGATTTCCTGGCGCGTGAGATCGCCGGCCTGCGGACGTCGGTCGGTGAACTGGCCACCCGGGATTACGTGCGCTCAGAGCTAAGGGCGGAGCTACGCGCCTTACTCGTCGAGTTGGAGAGCGACGAAGTGCCATTAGGACGGCCAGCCGAGCGCTAGCCGAGGCTGTTTCAAGGCGCAGGCGCGAAAACGCAGCGAGCCGAGCGAGCAGTCAGACACGAGCCGACCTCTCCTCTCACCTACGCTGGGGTACATGCACGACCCCCAGTCCAGCCAAGGCGCGGCCACATCCACCGTTGAACATCCGCTGGTGCCGCAGATTCGCACCGCGCTGCATCGGGTGGACGACCCCGAGATTCGCCGGCCAATCACCGACCTCGGCATGGTCGACGGAATCGAGGTGGAAGCCTCGGGTCGCGTACGGGTGCGGGTGTTGCTGACCGTTCCTGGTTGCCCGCTGCGTGACACGCTCCACCGCGATGTGACCGCCGCAGTACTTGCGGTACCGGGAGTGACTGGCGTCGATGTGGACTTGGGTGTGATGTCCGATGAGCAACGCGCGGCATTGCGTGAAATGCTCAAGGGTGGCCAGGCGGAACGCGAGATTCCGTTCGCTCGCCCGGATTCCTTGACCCAGGTGATCGCGGTCGCCTCGGGCAAGGGTGGTGTCGGGAAGTCGTCTGTCACCGTGAACCTAGCCAGCGCACTTGCCGCCCGTGGGCTTAAGGTCGGCGTTCTGGATGCCGACATCTATGGCCACTCGGTGCCTGCAATGCTCGGTGTCGCTGACTCCCGGCCCACTGCCGTCGAGGACATGATCATGCCCGTGCCCGCGCGGGGTCTCAAGGTGATCTCGATTGGCATGCTGAAGCCGCGTCGCGATCAGGTTGTTGCGTGGCGCGGCCCAATTCTCGACCGGGCTCTCACTCAGATGCTGGCCGACGTTTACTGGGGGGACTTGGACTTCTTGCTCATCGACCTGCCACCCGGGACCGGCGACGTAGCAATCTCGTTGGGCCAGAAGCTGCCCAACGCCGAAGTCTTGGTAGTCACGACGCCGCAAGCCGCCGCCGCGGAGGTGGCGGAGCGTGCCGGCACGATGGCGTCGATGATGAACCAGCACGTCATCGGCGTTGTGGAGAACATGTCCTACCTGGTGACTACGTGCCCTCATTGCGGCCAGGTTCACACCTACGACATCTTTGGTGCCGGCGGCGGCGCGGACGTTGCGCGAACGCTCAGCACGCGGCTGGGATATCCCGTCTCGGTGCTCGCGCAGGTGCCGATCGACCCGCAATTGCGCGCTTCCGGTGACGCTGGCCTGCCTCTGGTCGAGACCGACCCTGATCAGCCGGGCGCCCGTGCCCTCAGCTCGCTTGCTGACACGCTCGTCCGGCGGGGCCGAGGGCTAATCGGCAAACAGCTCGGTCTGACGCCCGCCGGGCACTAGCTGCGAGCGATTGAGAATTGCGCGAGCAGCTCAGGTTTCGCTAGCTGCGAGCGTCGGAATCGCAGCCCGCGGTTGTGAGAAGGAGTGAGGCGCAACTCCTGCAATCCGGCGCGGCTCCTACATCCGGTGCGGAAACGAACGTATACGTTCGCTCCATTCACGTTACACATTTTGCAACGTGTGCATCACGTCAGGAACGAACGTGTACGTGCGTTCCCCGCGCGAGCAGCTCAGATTCAGGTTGCCTCAAGATCGATTACAACTCGGCGCGGAAACGAACGTATACGTTCGCTCCTTTCACGTTACACATTTTGCAACGTGTGCATCGCGTCAGGAACGAACGTCTACGTGCGTTCCTGCAGAGCGGCTCAGGTTCAGGTTGCCTCAAGATCGAAAGGCGTCTTGGCTCGGCCCCGGGGCTCTCCATCCACGGCGTCCTGCGGACCTCCCGGACTACGGTCCTTGGTGGAGTTGCTCGTATTGGTGACATCAGCCGATGAGCTCTTGATCGTCTTACCAACATCGGCGACCTGGGACTTGACATCGGAAATAACCGGCTCCACATCCTCGAGGAGGTGCTTCTGCACAAAGGCCTTAGGGTTCAGATCACGGAAATCGACATTCTCGAATTCAGGCCCCAACTCCTTGCTCAGCTGCTGCTGGGCCGAGCCGGCCACCGTCCTCAGGTAACGCAGCAGCCGAGCCGCTTTACGAGCAAGATCCGGCAGCCGCTCCGGCCCGAACAAGATCACCGCGATCACCAAGAGAAGCACGAACTCAGGGCCATTGATGTCCAGCAGCAGGGGGGTCATGCTCAGCCTTCCTTGCCGCCCAAGGTGACGCTGGCCTGGGACCGCGTCGACTCCCGAACGTAGTCCAGCACCACGACCTCGCCGGGCCGCCGGGTGCGAACACCGACGATCAGCTCTTCTGAGGTGTTAACCCGCTCGCCGCCAATCTTGGTGATCACATCACCGACTCGTAGGCCGGCCTTGCCGGCAGGGCCTCCCGCGTCTACCTCAGTTAGCTCAACACCCGCCGCGGCATCACGCACACTCGCGCCGATCACTGGGTAGGTCGCCTTGCCGTCCTTGATCAACAAGTTTGCGATGGTAACGGCTTGGTTGATCGGTATCGCAAAACCGAGGCCGATGTTGCGGCTGGGCCCGAACGTCAAGATCGCCGAGTTCACGCCGATCGCCCGCGCGCCCGCATCGACGAGAGGGCCGCCGGAGCTACCTGGATTGATCTGAGCATCGGTCTGAATGGCGTTGATGTACGCGGTCGGGGCATCGGCGTCACTAGTCTCGGTCACTATGACAGGGCGGTTCCGCGCTGAGACGATGCCCTCCGTGACGGTCCCCCGCAGCCCGAGCGGCGCGCCGGCGGCGATTACAGGCTCACCGACTTGGACCTGCTCGGAGTCGCCGAGCTCGATGGGCTGCAATGATGCCGACCAGCCCACCTTGATCACGGCAATGTCATAAGAAGGGCTGCGACCCAACAGCAGCGCGTTGACGACGCGACCATCGGAAAAGTGCACTCGGATCCTCGATCCGTCCCGTGCTCCCGCAACCACGTGATTGTTGGTCATGATGTTGCCCTCGCTGTCAATCAAGAACCCGGATCCGGTTCCTCGACCGACCTGGATCATCACCGTTGCCGGCAACACGCGCTTGGCGATCTCAACGGTGTTGGCACTGGCCGGCGGCGGCCCCACCGGCGTCTGCGTAACGCCAGGAGTCGCCACCCCAGGGCTGGCCGCCGTCGCCGACGGGGCAGTACGCCGGGCCAGGGCAGCACCGCCGTAGCCGGCAGCGCCGCCGATCACTAGCGCGGTAAGCGCAGCAACCGCGAGCACTGACGCCGAAAGTGGGCGGCGTCGACCCGCCCTGCCGCCCGGCAAGCTTGCCGTGGTTGCCGATGATGTATCGCCGCCAGGCGGCGCCCCGGCCTGCACCGGCTGGCCGCTCGGCGGCGGCCAGGTCGGAGATACAAATGTCGGAACGGGCTCATAAAAGGCTTGCGTGTCTGAAGCTGTGCGCGGTGACTCGCTAAACGGGCCGAAATATCGAGACTCCGATGGTTCGCCTCCGGCCTCATCCGCGGGACGGTCCTCATCCACCACGCATTAACCCTTCACATCGGCCAGAATCCTCGCCCATCCAGCTTTGATGCGGCCAAGCGTAGTCGGGGTCCCGGCGCCATCATGCGGCAGCGACGTGACCGCGTCAGCGAGCACGCCAGCAGCACCGTCGGTGACAACGGTGAACACGACCTCGCCGGACTGCCAGGTCGCCACTCCTGAGGCGCCGCGGCGCACGTAGGCTCCCAGAGTCGCATCCCACTGAGAACCTTTCGGGACGTCGGTCAGCCGGCCTCGCTGCTGAAAGACGCTGACTGCGGTGAGCCCGTCACTGTAGACCAGAAGCACCGTCTCTGGGTTGCCAGCCCGGTCGCTGCGCAGCCGCACCAGCGACAGATCAGCCAGATTGCGAGGGCAGGACCATCCCGAGGCGTTGAGGTCGGCCGCGGCCGAGAGGGTCAGCGATGTGCTGGGCCGGGGCACGGCCAATCGCGGCGGCAGATGCTCGAGGATGGTGTCTCTGCTGCTGACTGAGACGGAAGTGAATCCGAATGAAAGATCGACTGATCCGCTCTTGTCGTAGGTCTCTTGCCAGAGCACGATGCCGGTGGCGTCGTCAACCCACCAGCGGGCAGCGACCGGGTAGCTTCCGTGCCGGCTTGCAGTGACCAGAGTTGCACTGCGTCCGGCGACACTCGCACCGCGGGTACCACTCAAGTGAAAGTTGCGCTCGAGCAGCCCGAGCAGCTCGTGATCTACCACTCGCGACGAGATGAGCGCCGGCGCGAAGCCTTTGAGCAGTTGCTGTCCTGTCTGGCTGTTCACCATGACTTGACTGCCCTGACCGGCCCGCGCGTCCACGTCGATCTGGGCAGCGATGGCGCCGCCATTCCGGTAAGCCAGGAACGATTGGCGGCCCGAGTAGGTGACCGTATGGGCAGCATCAGCAGCCTGCTGCATCGTTGCTTGCGCCTCAGTCGCGGTCAAAGTCGGCCCGGTCGCGACCGTCGGACCTTGCTGCTGCGGCGACAAGCTAGCGGTCATGCCGCGCGAGTCAGCCAGCATGACTGCGTTGAGTGCGTCGCTGGACAGCGGAAACTTTTGCAGGCTGGAGGCGAACGCCGCCTGAGCCTCTGCGGTCGGATCGCCGATCGCAACCAGGCTCGGTGCAGCCGCGTACCCGACAATCCCTACGGCGCTGACTGTCGCCGCGACAGCCACCGCGGCTGCGGTGGTGCGTAGCTTCACAGTGCGACGATGGCTTGGCAGGCCGCCGGTTCGTAGTGGACCACACGGTTGGATCCGCCGGAACGGCCGGGTCCACAACGGGGCAAACGATTCCGGGCCGGCTATCGAGACAAGGCGCAATGAGAGGTCACCCGGCGCAGGGCTGGGTTCATTCTTCGTCTGAGTGAGGCGCTCGCGTACCGCACGCAGCTCTTGGATGTCGCGCCGACAGTCAGCGCAGTCGACCAGATGGCTCAGTAAGCGTTCCCGATCGCTGTTGTCCAGTGCACCGTCGACGAACGCTGAGCGAAATTCGGCGAGCTCAGCGCAGGGCGCCTTGCTCACGTCGACCTCGCAGGCTCCAGACTTCCTGACCTGGAGGGCGCGCTATCGGGTTTATCGCCTGCCTCTACCTCAACGCCCAGGTATCGCATTCGCTCCCCGGTCGGTTGACGATGCGCGAGGGCGGCCCGCAATTGCGCCCGGCCGCGGTGAATCCGGCTGCGCACGGTTCCGATCTTGATGTCGAGGACCTCGCTGATCTCTTCGTAGCTCAGGCCCTCGATGTCGCACAACACAACGGCAGCGCGGAACTCAGGTGACAGGGCTGAGAGCGCAGCAGCCACATCATGGTCAAGGTCGGCATCGGCCAACTGCTCGGATGGATTGGGCCAGGCACTCGGCAAGCGCTCGGCCGAACCCTCAGCCAGACCATCGAAGCGGATCTTCTGCCGGCGTCGCGCACCGTCAAGGAACAGATTGGTCGTAATGCGATGAAGCCAGCCCTCGAACGTCCCTGGCTGGAATCGGTGCAGCGAGCGGAACACGCGGACGAACACGTCCTGGGTAAGGTCCTCGGCATCATGCGGGTTGCCCGTCAAACGATAGGCCAGCCGGTAGACGCGAGCTCCGTGGTCACGTACCAGCTCTTCCCAGGTCGGGGGTGTCCACTCCGCAAGGCTCGGCTGCGAAGTCGCGGGGGCAGGCGGCCGCCAGGCCTGAGGATCAGGGGCGGGCCACTCCGCCATTGGTTTGACCTCCCTCCAGCGTCCGAAGCGACCAAGCAGGTTCAGCCTGAACGCCTTATTGTTGCCTGTCATCCTGGCAATGCCCTGAGTGAACCCTGGCAATTGGCTGTGCGCGACCGTGTCGTTCCTCACAAATGGCAAACGGCATGAGGTGTGGAGACGTTCCGCGTTAATCAGTCGAAACGACCTCACCGGCGGACAAGCCCGCTGCAGCAAGGCAATCACGC
>JBKPBV010000058.1:0-9979 GCA_046727055.1 Actinomycetota bacterium
CACCATCGAGGTGCGGCGCTCCAAGGCCATCGGCATCCTCGCCCAACCCGCCGAAGCGCTGCGGCTGCTCTGCCAACACCAAGACGACCAGTGGGACGGCCCCGCCGAACCAACCGATGATCCCGCCGAGGAACCAGCCGACGACGAGCCCGGTGTCGATAATGATCCGCCGGCGCAGGAGGATGCCGACCCGACCGCTGCTGAGCCGACGCCCCCACCTGCAGTTGAGGCCGAGCATCGGTCGCTGCAGATCCTGCCGCCGCCGTTCGGGCCGGAGCGGGCCCGGCCGCGGGCGGTGATCTATGTCCACCTCAGCGCCGAAGCCCTCACCGCCGGCAGCGGCATCGCCCGCGTCGAAAACCTCGGCCCCGTCTTGCTCAGCCGGCTCTCCCTGCTGCTCGGCGGGCTGTGCACCATCAACCTGAAACCGGTCATCGACCTACCCGCCGGACACACCCCCGTCGACGCCTATGAGATCCCCGCCAGCCTGCGCGAACAGCTGCTGCTCCGCAACCCCGCCGACGTGTTCCCCTACGCCGCCAGCGTCAGCCGCTCCATCGATGTGGACCATACGATTCCCTACCTCAGCCCCGACAAGGGTGGGCCACCCGGCCAAACCAGAATCGGCAACCTCGGCCCCCACGTCCGCCGGCACCACCGAAACAAAACCCACGGCGGCTGGCAGGTCCGACAACCCGAACCCGGCACCTGGCTGTGGCGATCACCCCACGGCAAGATCTACCTAGTCAACCCCAGCGGCACCCACCCACTCGGCGACACGCCCTACGCCCACACCATCTGGGAAGCCGCAGCCAGCCCACCAGAAAACTGGCGAGTTGACCCGACGGGCGCGTTTCTCTCACCGTCCGGTGGCAGCCGAATTCGCTGATAGCCTCTGTTGCGGCCTGAACCTTCACGTCCCGTCCCTTGAGGTCAAGAAAGGGCGGTCATGTTTGCATCCCATGGGTCGCTTTCGCCAGCTCTCCTGGTGCTTGAGGACGGCCGCGCCTTCCACGGACGAGCGTTCGGCGCCATTGGTGAGACCTTCGGTGAGGCCGTCTTTGCCACCGGCATGTCGGGTTATCAGGAGACCCTGACCGATCCCAGCTACCACCGCCAGATCGTGATCGCGACGGCGCCGCACATTGGCAATACCGGATGGAATGACGAGGACAGCGAGTCAGGCCGGATCTGGGTCGCCGGCTACGTGGTACGCGAGGCCGCTCGGATTTCCTCCAACTGGCGATCCCGACGAGACCTGGACTTGGAACTGCGCGCCCAAGGCATCGTCGGCATGTGCGAGGTCGACACCCGCGCCCTGACCCGGCACATCCGCGCGCAAGGTGCGATGCGCGTGGGCGTCTCCAGTGTGGAGACCAATGCAGCTGCGCTGCTGAAGCGTGTCCAGGCACAGCCCTCGATGATCGGTGCCCACCTCGCCGACGATGTGAGCACGACCGAGCCGTACGTCGTGAGACCAAACGGTGAACCGCGGTTCCGGGTGGTGGCAGTTGACCTCGGCATCAAATCGATGACCCCTGTACGGATGGCCCAGTGCGGCCTTCAGGTTCATGTCGTCCCGTCGACCATCACGTTTGCCGAAATCGAGGCGCTGCATCCCGACGGGGTGTTCTTCTCCAACGGCCCGGGCGATCCAGCGGCGGCTGAGGGGCAGGTTGAGCTCTTGAAGTCCGTGTTGGCAGCCGGCATCCCGTACTTCGGCATCTGCTTCGGCAACCAGCTGTTCGGCCGGGCACTCGGTTTCGGCACGTTCAAGCTGGTTTACGGGCATCGCGGGATCAATCAGCCAGTGATGGATCTCACCACCCGCAAAGTGGAGGTCACCGCGCACAACCATGGCTTCGCCGTGGCCGCTACGCCGCGGGAGAAATACCAGACGCCGTACGGCACCGCCGAGGTCAGCCATATCTGTCTCAATGATGAGGTTGTCGAGGGGTTGCAGCTCACCGGTCCGTCCGGCGAGTTGCTGGGTTTCTCCGTGCAGTACCACCCGGAGGCCGCCGCGGGACCCCACGACGCCAGCTACCTGTTTGATCGGTTCGTAGCGCTCATGGCAAGTCACGGGGGAGCTGTGTAATGCCGCGCCGGACCGATATCGGATCAATCCTCGTCATCGGGTCGGGTCCGATCGTTATTGGCCAGGCGTGCGAGTTCGACTATTCCGGTACACAGGCCTGCAGGGTGCTGCGCGACGAGGGTTTCCGGGTGATCTTGGTCAACTCCAATCCGGCGACGATCATGACCGATCCCGAGTTCGCAGATGCGACCTACATCGAGCCGATAACAGCCGAATTCGTCGAGATGGTCATCGCGAAGGAGCGACCGGATGCGCTGCTGGCCACTCTCGGCGGGCAGACGGCGCTGAACACCGCGGTCGCGCTGCACGAGAACGGCGTTCTGGAGCGCTACGGAGTCGAGCTCATCGGCGCCTCGATCGAGGCGATCCAACGCGGTGAGAACCGCGAGCAGTTCAAAGCGATCGTGGAGGGGCTGTCTGACATCCCGGGCGGACCTGCTGAGGTCGCACGCAGCCGTATTTGCCACTCAGAACAAGACGTGCTGCGGGCCGCGGATGAACTTGGTTATCCGCTGGTTGTCCGGCCCAGTTTCACGATGGGCGGAATGGGCTCGGGGTTCGCTCACGACGAAGCTGATCTGCGACGGATGGCACGCGCCGGTCTTTCCGCCAGCCCCACCACGGAGGTGTTGATCGAGGAGTCGATCTTGGGCTGGAAGGAATACGAGCTCGAGGTGATGCGCGACAAGGCCGACAACGTGGTGATCGTCTGCTCCATCGAGAACCTGGACCCGATGGGGGTGCACACCGGCGACTCGATCACGGTGGCACCAGCTATGACCCTCACCGACCGCGAGTACCAGCGGATGCGCGACGTCGCAATTGGCATCATCCGCGCGGTTGGGGTGGATACCGGCGGCTGCAACATCCAGTTCGCGATCAACCCAGACGATGGCCGGATGATCGTGATCGAGATGAACCCGCGGGTGTCGCGATCCTCGGCACTGGCATCGAAGGCCACCGGCTTCCCGATTGCCAAAATTGCCGCCATGGTCGCCATCGGCCACACGCTTGACGAGATCCCCAATGACATAACGCAGCAGACTCCAGCCAGTTTCGAACCCACGCTGGACTATGTCGTGGTCAAAGTACCGCGGTTCGCGTTTGAGAAGTTTCCCTCCGCTGACTCCACCTTGACCACCCACATGAAGAGCGTCGGTGAGGCAATGGCCATCGGCCGCAACTTCACCGAAGCGCTGGGGAAAGCCCTACGGAGTCTTGAGGATCCTAAGGCGCCATTTCAGTTCGTGGGCGAGATCACCGAGTCGGTCAACGAGCTGCTGGAGCGTGCTGCCCGGCCGCACGATGGCCGGCTCAATGTCGTTATGCAGGCGCTGCGCGCTGGCGCCACTCCCGACCATGTGCACCAAGCAACCAAGATCGATCCGTGGTTTATCGACCAGCTGGTGCTGCTGTTGGAGATCGCGACCATGATCGAATCCGCCCCGGAGCTCACTGCGGACATGTTGCGTACCGCCAAGCGGCACGGTCTTTCTGACGCGCAGATCGCCAGCTTGCGGCACCTCAGCGAGGACGTGGTGCGTGGCGTTCGCTGGGCGTTGGGAATCCGCCCGGTTTACAAGACGGTGGACACCTGCGCTGCCGAATTCGCTGCCCGTACGCCGTACCACTACAGCTCCTACGACCTGGAAACCGAGGTCGCCCCTCGCAATAGACCCGCGGTGTTGATCTTGGGCAGTGGACCCAACCGGATCGGTCAGGGCATCGAGTTCGACTACTCCTGCGTACACGCGGCCATGTCGCTGTCGAATTCCCCGGATAACCAGGGAGCCGGGTACGAGACAATAATGGTGAACTGCAACCCCGAGACCGTTTCCACCGACTACGACACCGCGGACCGCCTGTACTTTGAGCCGCTGACGCTGGAGGACGTGCTGGAGGTGGTGCATGCCGAGCAGGCGGCCGGACCGGTAGCCGGGGTCATCGTCCAGCTAGGTGGACAGACGCCGCTTCGGCTCGCTCAGCCGCTCAAGGATGCCGGCGTTCCGATCGTCGGCACCAGTCCCGAGGCGATCCACCTCGCCGAGGAGCGGGGCGCCTTTGGCCAGGTCCTCGCGGAGGCCAACCTGCCCGCACCCAAGCACGGATTGGCCCGTTCCTTTGCCGAGGCCAAGCGAATCGCCGACGATATCGGCTACCCAGTGCTGGTGCGCCCGTCCTACGTGCTCGGCGGCCGGGGCATGGAGATCGTCTACGACGAGTCCACACTGTCGGCCTACATCGAGCGAGCGACGGAGGTGTCGCCGGCCCACCCCGTGCTGGTCGACCGCTTCCTCGACGACGCAGTGGAGATCGACGTCGACGCGATCTACGACGGCACCGATCTCTACCTGGGCGGGATCATGGAGCATATCGAGGAGGCGGGCATCCACTCCGGCGACTCGGCCTGTGCCATGCCGCCGATCACCCTCGGTACCGAAGTCGTAGACCGGATTCGCTACTCCACCGAAGCCATTGCACGCGGCATTGGCGTATGTGGCTTGATCAACATCCAGTTCGCCCAGGCCGGCGACACCTTGTTTGTCCTGGAGGCAAACCCGCGCGCCTCGCGTACGGTGCCTTTCGTCTCCAAGGCGACAGCGACCCCACTCGCCAAGGCGGCTGCCCGCATCATGCTCGGCGCCACGGTGCAGCAACTACGTGCCGAAGAGCTCTTGCGGGCAACCGGCGATGGCTCCACCGAGGACGCCTCGGCGCCGATCGCGGTCAAGGAAGCGGTGATGCCGTTCAACCGCTTCCGCACCGTTGACGGGATCTCCGTCGACACTATCCTCGGGCCGGAGATGAGGTCCACCGGGGAGGTGATGGGTCTCGACCTCGCCTTCGGTACTGCCTTCGCTAAGAGTCAGCTCGCCGGCTTTGGGCCGCTGCCTACTAAGGGCACTGTGTTCGTTTCGGTGGCCAACCGAGACAAGCGGTTCGTGATCTTTCCCGTGAAGCGCCTCGCTGATCTTGGTTTCGAGATCTTGGCAACTGCCGGCACCGCCTCGATGCTGCGCCGCCATGGCGTGGTGGTGACCACGGTGCGCAAGTTCAGCCAAGGCGTCGGGCCGGACGGGGAGAAGACGATCGTGCAGGCGATCTTGGACGGGCAGGTCGACATGATCTTCAACACTCCGCACGGGCTGAGCCTGGACGGGCGTCCACGGTTCGATGGTTATGAGATTCGCACTGCCGCGGTGCTCCGCAACATTCCGTGCGTCACCACCGTCCCAGGCCTCGCTGCCGCTGTACAAGGCATCGAGGCGATCATCGCTGGCAATGTGAGTGTGCGCTCCCTGCAGTCCTGGAGCAGGAACGATTCGTGATCATCGATCTCGGTTACCGCGGGATCCTTAGACCCCTACTGTTTCGTGCCCACGGCGGCGACTCGGAACGGATTCATGAGCGCACACTGGCCGCCATTGCACGGATTGGAGAGAGCAGGCCGGCGCTGGCCGCGCTGGGCGCCTGGTGCGGACGCCGCCGGAAGCCGACTACCGTGGCGGGTATCCAGTTTCCGGGCCCTGTCGGGCTGGCAGCTGGGATGGACAAAGACGGAGTCGGTGTCAAGACCTGGGGCGCGCTGGGCTTCGGCTTTGTCGAGTTGGGCACCCTGACGGCGCAGCCACAAACGGGTAATGACAAGCCCCGACTTTTCCGGCTGCCCGAAGCTCAGGCGATCATCAACCGGATGGGCTTCAACAACCGCGGTGCGCACGCTCTGGCGGACCGGTTGGCGGCGGCCGGGGTCAGGCGCGGCAATCTGGCGGTCGGCATTCCGATTGGCATTTCCATTGGCAAGACCAAGAGGGTGCCGCTGGCTGAGGCGACCGAGGACTACCTCGAGTCACTGCGAGTGATTGCGCCGTACGCGGATTATCTCGCCGTCAATGTCTCCAGCCCCAACACGCCTGGACTGCGTTCGCTGCAAGATGCCCGAACCCTGGCACAGCTGCTCACAGCGCTGGTCACTGAGGCCTGGCAGCTCGCCGCCGGAGGCCCGCCGGTGCCGATCTTCGTGAAGGTGTCTCCCGACCTCACCGAAGAGGCTCTGGAGGATGTGGCGGAGGTGTCCACCGAGGCCGGAGTGGAGGGTCTCATTGCAACCAATACGACCGTGGCTCGCGACGCCATCGCAGCTGAGGAGCCGCTGGCCGCGGAGGCCGGAGGTCTCTCCGGAGCACCACTTACCAGGCGGGCCCGCGAGGTCGTGCGCTTCCTCGCCGAACGCACCACGCTGCCGATCATCGGCGTGGGCGGCATCATGACCCGCGACGATGGCCAGGCAATGCTGGATGCGGGGGCCAGCCTGCTGCAGGTCTACACCGGATATGTCTACGCAGGCCCGGCATTGGTCGATGATCTGAACAAGCTTGAACCGGATCGCGCGCCACCGTGCTGAGGAGGAGCGAGCGGACAAGCTTTTCGTCTGCGAGCGACGACGAAGTAGGCGGCAACCCAGCGAAGATCGCAGCGAGCGGAGCGAGCAATCAAACACAGCGCGATCCGCAGCGAGCGGAGCGAGCAATTGAACGCAAGAATGGAGCGCCACATCAGGTCCTACGGTGAACGCCTCGCTGCCCTCGTAGCAGAACGCGGTCCGCTCTGCGTCGGGGTGGACCCACACCCCAACCTGCTGGCCTCCTGGGGACTTGCTTCCGATGCGAATGGCCTGGAACGCTGCGCTCGCGGCATGGTCGAGGCGCTCGCAACCATCGTGCCGGTCTTCAAACCGCAGTCGGCATTCTTCGAGGCGTACGGCGGGGTCGGAATTGCAGTCCTGGAACGCACGCTGGCCGACATCAAGGCTGCCGGAGCCCTTTCAGTGCTCGACGTGAAACGAGGCGACATCGGCACCACCATGGACGCATATGCGGCGGCATATCTCAGCGACGGCTCGCCCCTAGCTGCCGACGCAATCACCCTCAGCCCCTACCTTGGCTTCGCCACGTTGGATGGTGCCATCGAGCGAGCTGACAGAAGCGGTCGCGGGGTCTATGTCCTCGCCTTGACCAGCAACCCGGAAGGTCCCCAGATCCAGCGCGCTCGCCTCGCCGACGGGCGGACCGTCGCCCAGGCCGTGATCGATGAGGCGGCCAGCCGCAATGCGGTGCGTCGTAAGCCCGGAGCCAGTCTGGGCCCGGTCGGGATCGTCGTCGGAGCAACTATTGGACGGACCGAGACCGACTTCAGTGCCGTGAATGGATCGATCCTTGCTCCGGGCATCGGAGCCCAAGGTGGTACGGTGGGCGATCTTCCAGCAGTGTTCAAAGCGGCGACTCCATTCGTTCTCCCGTCCACCAGTCGCGAGGTCATGTCCGCCGGACCGAAACCGGTGGCACTGCAGGCAACGGCGACACAGGTACTGGGTGAGATGAAAGCTGCCCTCGGGTTGAGGTAAGTTCTCAAGCCTCCGACTGATTCGCCCGGGATTCGGCGGATCCAATAACGCCTGGCCGTCAGATGAGGACGCGACCTGTGACGATACCCCCGCTGAGCGATGAGCAGCGCCAGCAGGCACGGCATGCTGCGACGGAGGCAAGACGCCGCCGCGCCGAGATCAAGCAGGCTCTCCGCAGGGGTGAGCGCAACCTTGCGCAGGTGCTGGACCTTGCAGAGACCGACGATGTCATTGCACACGCCAAGGTCATCGATGTGTTGAAAGCGCTACCTCGAGTGGGTGCCGTGCGTGCGACGAAGGTCATGGAGAGACTTGACATAGCGGCTAACCGCCGGCTCCGAGGCCTGGGTAAACATCAGACAGCTGCACTCATTGCCGAGTTCTCCGACCGGTCCACGCCGCCGCAATCGCGAGAGTCGTGACTCACCGACTCACCGTGCTGTCCGGACCGACCGCGGTGGGCAAGGGAACCGTCGTCGCGAGTCTCGCTCAGCAGCACCCAGAGATCTTTGTCTCAGTTTCGGTTACCACCCGCCCGCCACGTCCGGGTGAAATCGATGGTGTCCACTACCACTTCGTCGCTGACGAGGAGTTCGATGCGCTGATCGCCCAGAGGGCGCTGCTGGAGTGGGCGAATGTGCACGGTGTGCACCGCTACGGCACGCCAAGCGCCCCGGTCCTGCAAGCACTCGCAGCGGGCCGCCCTGCTTTGTTGGAGATCGATCTGCAGGGGGCGCGGCAGGTCCGGGAAAGCTGGCCGGATGCCAGGTTCGTCTTCTTGGCGCCACCGTCATGGGAGGAACTGGTACGGCGACAGGTCGGGCGAGGCACCGAGTCGGCCGCGCAGCGGGAGCGACGGCTGAAAACCGCGCGAGCCGAGATGGCGGCTCAGGCCGAGTTCGATTTCGTGGTGGTAAATCGCGAAATCGGCCAGGCGGTGGATGACTTGGTAGCCTTGGTCTGTCTGTAGCTGTGCAGCGTTGTTGGCATGTGCTGATTCAGGTTCCAGCCGATCTAGTGCTAGCTTGTGCCGGTCACGGAAAGCGTGTTCACCCCGACCGAAGGTTCATACGTGTCTGGAAATCCGATTGCGGAAGGCATCACCAATCCACCAATCGACGAGCTTTTGAAACAGTCAGATTCGAAGTACAAGCTGGTTTTGTTCGCTGCCAAGCGGGCGCGACAGATCAATGCCTATTACTCACAACTCGGCGAGGGCCTGCTTGATCACGTCGGCCCGCTGGTCGAGACCACGGTGCAGGAGAAGCCGCTCTCAATTGCCTTGCGTGAAGTGAACGACGGCAAGCTGCGGTGCATTGACGTAGATCCTGAAGCACCGGTGGAGGAGGATTCCGAGACGCGTTTCGAGCCTGCCTGAGCAGTTGCTGCGGGTGACCGACGGGAGCGCGCGATGAGCCGCATCGTCCTCGGGGTGTCGGGCGGCATCGCCGCGTACAAGGCCTGCGATCTCTTACGCCGGCTGCGAGGCGCAGGTCATGAGGTCACCGTAGTGCCAACCCCGGCTGCTCTGGAGTTTGTGGGGGTCAGCACCTGGGCCGCACTATCCGGCCGGCCGGTACACACGTCGGTCTTCGATGACGCGCATCTGGTGCCGCACGTCAAGATCGGGCAAGAGATCGATCTGGTTTTCGTTGCTCCAGCAACCGCCGACCTGCTTGCCAGCGCCGCTACCGGGCGTGCCGATGACCTCCTGACCAACGTGCTGCTGACCGCACGCTGCCCGATCGTTTTTGCACCCTCCATGCACACCGAGATGTGGTTGCACGCCGCAACTCAAGCCAATGTGGATACGCTCCGCAGCCGCGGCACGGTAGTGGTACGACCCGATGTCGGGCGACTCACCGGACCCGACGCCGGAGTCGGACGGCTCCCTGATCCGGCAGAGCTCTTCGCCGTCGCGGTTGCAGTTCTCGCGGATCAAAGCATCACGTTACGCGCCGCGGCTCAGGACATGGCAGGCCTCAAGGTCGTCGTCAGTGCCGGAGGCACCCGCGAGCGGCTGGATCCGGTGCGTTTCATCGGCAATTCCTCTTCGGGTCTGATGGGGTGGGCGTTGGCGCGGGCAGCGGTTCTTCGCGGTGCGGAGGTGCGCCTGGTCGCAGCGAATGTCGGACTGCACCCCCCACCCGGAGCGGAGGTCGAGGCAGTGAGCTCGACTGCTGATCTGGCCCAGGCCATGGCAGTGGCCGCGAAAGATGCCGACGTCGCGGTCATGGCGGCGGCACCTGCCGATTTCACACCAGCGGCCATGAGTCAGACCAAAATCAAGAAATCAGGCGACGGCGGCCTGGAACTGAAGCTGGTGCAGACCGTTGATGTACTCGCGAGCCTGGTGAAGGCTCGGACCGACTCGCACCAGGTTCTGGTCGGATTTGCCGCTGAAACCCCTACCGAAGGACAGACACTGCTCGATCTGGGCCGTGCCAAGCTCGCGCGGAAGGGCTGCGATCTCATGG